>JAPLGF010000147.1 GCA_026390275.1 Candidatus Atribacteria bacterium | reverse complement strand
ACTGGTTCTCGGGGTCAATTTTTTAGCAATTTATCTCCGGAGACGTTCGAGAACAACTAGAAAGTGGTGAAAGTATGGATGAGGTAAATTTGCTGGTTTCGCATTTTAATGTTTTTTTTGGAGAAAAACAAATATTGTATAATATCAATATGAACTTTCCCCAAAAAAAGGTTTCTGCTATTATTGGACCTTCCGGATGTGGAAAGTCAACCTTGTTACGAAGTATTAATCGGATGAATGATTTTTTCGAAAACTTTCGAACCAGTGGTGAAATACTTATTGATCAACAAAATGTATATGGAGAAGGTGTGGACCCAGTTGTTTTACGTCAACGAATTGGGATGGTTTTTCAAAGACCAAATCCTTTTCCCAAAAGTATTTTTGAAAACATTGCCTATGGTCTGCGGATCCAGGGATGGAAAGATCGACGGAAAATAGCCGAACGGGTGGAGGAAAGTCTTATTTCGGCTGCTTTGTTAGATGAGGTAAAGGATCGGTTGAATGCCTTGGCTTTTGATCTTTCTGGTGGTCAACAGCAGCGACTTTGTATTGCCAGAGCCATTGCGGTGGAACCGGAAATCTTGTTAATGGACGAACCGGCTTCTGCCCTGGATCCCATTGCGACTGCCCGGATTGAAGAACTCATCAAAGATTTGAAAGAGAAATACACTATTATTATCGTCACTCATAACATGCAGGAAGCCGCTCGAGCCTCCGATTTTACAACTTTTCTTCTGCTGGGCAAACTCATCGAGTCTGGGACCACCGCCCAGATCTTTACGAAACCGCAAAAAAAAGAAACCGAAGAATATCTCACTGGTCGATTTGGATGATCTTTTTAATCGGAGGTTAAGTGATGCATACAATCCCTTTTCGAGGATGGTATAAAGTTTTTTTGTTATTTTTCTTTCTTTTCAGCTTTTCAGGTTCTGTCTTTGCCAAAGATACTCTGGCGATTGTCCCTTTCATCAGTCGGGATGAGGGGAAGGAATACCTGGGATATTTGATCCGGGACCTGATAAAAAATGCTTTGGAGAAAACTGGGGGGGTAGAAATCATCGATCCCCTCCAGGTCGATGAGATCATAAGAGAATCCAAAACTCCTTCCGATGTGATCCTGGTACAAACTACTGCTCAGGTATTAGGAAAAAGAATCGGATGTAATGCCATTCTATCCGGAACATTTCGAATGAGAACCATTGGTGGGAAGGATCGCTTGATTATCAGTGGGCGACTCCATCAAATAGGGAAAGAAGGGTATATCGATATCAAGAGTAATGTATTCGATCTGGCTTCTCCGCAAGTTATTCAAGAATACTATATTCAGGAGGTAGCGAACATTCTGGGGTTTATTTCATCCGGAGAGCCGGTTTCTTTTCCTTTCCCGGTCCCGTCACTCGTTCCCCTTTACCAGGGGGTCGCTCAAATGGAGGAGGCTCTTCGGGAATACGGCGATTCCCAGTTTCCCAATAAACCACTCTGGAAATCTGCTTTTGAATCGGTCCAGCAGACCATCAGTTCGGAACCCACCTATATTCCCAGCTATTACTACTTAGCCTCGATGTACCAAAAAACAGGATGGATAGCGAAAGAAGTCGAAACCTGGAACACCTATCTGGAACTCCTGAAAAAGGAAGATGGTGGTCGGACGGATCTCGTTTCCGCCACTCAGGCGTACCTTCGTTTAGCCTATTCGTATGTCACACAAAAGAAATATGATCTGGCACTTAACAGTCTCAATGATGCCATCGCCATCCGTCCCACTTTTGCGGAGGCTTTTTTCTTGATGGGAAAGGTGTGTTATGAACAAGGAGATACTGGTCGGGCACAAGAGTATTGGAATAAAGCATATGCCCTCAATCCTTCTCTCAAGCAAGCCCAGTACTTTGCCTCCGAGGCGGGGAAAGCTGCTACTTTTGGGAAAGATGCCTATGAATCGTATCGAACCGGATATCGATTCTATTCCAGTGGAGATTTAAAAAACGCTGCTCAATATTTCCGGGGAGCGATCAAATTAAACCCCACCATGAAGGAAGCGCAGTACTGGTTGGGACGAACACTCTATGATCTGGGAGAACTTGATGAAGCAGAAGGCGTCTGGAAGAAAGTCATCGAAATTGACCCCTTTGACAGTCAGGCCAAGCGTTTTTTAGAAAAAACACTGCAAGAAAAACAATACGGTCGGAAAGCTCTGGATGCATTCCGAAAAGGTTTTGAACTCTATCAAAACGCCGATTATCAAGAAGCCATTTCCTACTTTGGAAGGGCCATCTCGGAAAATCCGCGCTATCCAGATGCTCATGATTTTTTGGCGCGTTCTTATTATATCCTTGGTCAGAAGGATAAATATATTCGGGAAAGAGAAAAGAACGCTGAGCTTCTTTCCCAACCAGCGGATAAAGCCTGGCAATATTATCAAATGGGGTACGAACTCTATTCCTGGGGGGAAAAGCCCCGGGCTCTGGATGCATTGAAAAAAGCAGTGGACATTCAGCCGGATTTCCCGGAAGCTCATCTCCTTTTAGGTGAGCTCTACGGGGGGATGAATGATTGGGTGCAGGCGGCTGAACAATATCACACTGCCCAGAATGGTTTAGAGGGGGAAGACAAGTCCTCCGCCCTGTGGGGAGTAGTGGTGGCTTACATAAAGCTGGATCGATGGGAGGATGCTCTTCAATTCCTGAATGAACTGGTGACAGATTATCCCTACACCGATTTTATTGAAGAAGCGGAGTCACTCCGGATTGAAGCACTGGTCAAGCAAAGGAAATATCCGGATGCCCGGGTTAGCGTTCAGCAGTTTTTCCTCCGTTTTCCGAAAAGTACCTATCGGGAAAAGGTGGCCTTCTATTCGGCATTTAGCTTCTATCAAGAAAAGCAGTGGAAGGAGTCGGTAAAAGCCCTGGAGAGTTTCGTGAAAACCTACCCACGAAGTGAATACCGCCGACAGGTTATGGAAGCACTGGGATATACTTACCGCAATCTGGGAGAGGAAGAAAAATCACGCGACAATTTTTCGCAAGTGGAAGGAGGCGAAAGCCTTTTTTTAGTGGGGGATACCTATTATCGGCAGAAAGAATGGGTAAAAGCCCTGGAATCCTTCCAAAAATATATTAAAGATAATCCACAAGGGAAATATCTCCTGGAAGCTCGTCTGAAAATGGCTTCTTGTTTTTTAGAGAATGGTCAGAAGTCGGAAGCGACCAAGGCCATTTCGGGAATCGAAAATACATTGCAGGAAAAGTTTGCCTCTGATTACCTTCGTCTGAATATCAAGCTGGCATACCTGAACGGAGAATGGCAAAAAGTGATAGATGGAATCAGTTCTTTGGATAGACCTGATGGTCGTTTAGAGGATGAATATCTCTACCTTTTGATCTGGTCTTATGTAAAACTTGATAAAAAGGATAAAGCCAAAGAACTTCTCGTCCAGGCTGGAAAAAATCCCGATGACATTTTACAGGATCCGGAAGTAGAAGAACTCAAAAATGCCGTGGATCTGGTGCAAAAAGAAGAATATTCCCGGGCGATTCCGGTATTGAAAAGAATGATTGAACGCGGGGTCAAACCGGAAAATACCGCCATGGTTGATTTTTTGTATGGAAAATCGCTTTATAGAACCGGAGATTTTTCTTCCGCTTCCCAGTTTCTCCAACGTGCCATCCAATCTGGGAAAGCGGATTTTTTAGAAGAAGCACAATTCTACTTAGGAGATATTGCCTATCGACAGGAAAAATGGCCAGAGGTGATCCAGTGGTATCAATCATTCTCCCAGAAAAACGATGATACCATTTCCTGGCGTTTAGGATTTGCCTATCAGAAGCTGGGACAAAAGGAACAGGCTATTCCTTTTTTCCAGAAGATAAAGTCAAAACCCGCTTTTTCCGAAAAAGCCACTATAATGGTGATGTGACTGGAGCATTGGAACGAATCAAGATATATATGAATACCTATCCTCAAGGGAAGGATCGAAAGGAGCTATTGTCCTTGTCGGCTGATGTGTGTATTGCCGGGAAGAAATATCAGGATGCGCTTCCTGCCCTCCTGGAGCTGGAGAAAACGACAACGGGTGAAACACAAGAATACACCTGGTATCGTTTGGGAAGGGTGTATCTCAAAAGTAGTCTTTATGAACGGGCGATTTTCTATTTTGAAAAACTTCTCTCCCCCAGTAACGGAACTTACTACACCCGGGGAGGATATCTCGTGGGTGTATGTCTGGAGTATCTCAACCGCGTGAAAGACGCTATTCAATTCTATCAACAGATAGCAAACAGCGAAAAGAGTGATGAGTGGGTCGAAAAGTCCCGGGAGCGAGCCGCTCTATTGACGACGAAATGATCTGAGGATACACTGATGCTGTTTCTTGGGTCAATAAGCAGGAGGTCTTTGTAGATGCAAATTTTTTCTGTTATCACTAAAGGTGGATACGTGATGTATCCGCTCATTGCTGTTTCAGTCGTTTTTTTAGCAGTTCTTATCGAAAGATGGTACGTTCTCAGTTTTTCCAAAGAAAAAGTAAAGAAGTTTGTCCGCTCAGTCCGAAAATTCGTTGCCCAAAAGGATCTCCGTTCTATCTACGAATATTGCCAGAAGAGTCCCCAGCCTGCTTCCCGTATACTTATTGCTGGTCTTCGGAAGTATTACCATGGGCTTGATAAAGAAGTTCGTGAAGCGATGGATGTGGCGGCTATGCAGGAACTTCCATTCTATGAAAAAAGATTGGGATTACTCGTGACCATCGCGAATGTTTCACCACTCCTCGGTCTCCTGGGTACAGTGACGGGAATGATTCGAACCTTCAGCGTCATTGCGGCGGTTGGTGTCGGGAAACCAGCCGAAATGGCCAGTGGAATTTCCGAAGCCCTGATCACCACGGCAGCTGGATTGACCATTGCCATGAGTTGAGGAGCATGTTTCAATTTCGTCGAAGAAAACCGAAGCCCCTGCCTAATCTCAACCTCACTCCACTCATTGATGTCATTCTTCAGCTGGTTATTTTTTTCATCGTGACCACATCTTTTGTGAGTATGGAGAGTGGAGCCAAGGTCAACTTACCATCCGCCGACTTTTCCAAGATTGAAGAGGCCAAAACGATCACGATTACCATTACCGAAAACAACATGCTCTATGTGAATGGGGCACTGGTAGACTCCAACGAACTTCCTTCGGCAGTGG
Source organism: Candidatus Atribacteria bacterium (assembly GCA_026390275.1). Taxonomy (GTDB): domain Bacteria; phylum Atribacterota; class Atribacteria; order Atribacterales; family Atribacteraceae; genus JAPLGF01. The sequence continues at coordinate 7,252 of JAPLGF010000147.1, read as the reverse complement.
TCGTGGCATTACGCAAAGATCCGGAGGCAACAGTGGTCATTGAGGCGGATAAACGAGTTCTCCATGGGAAAGTGGTGACGGTCATGGATGTTCTGAAAAAAGCTGGCGCTGAGAAAATTGCCATTGCCACCCAGCCCACTGAACAAGAGCAATGACGCCTTATGATCAATAAATCGTATTTAAATGAGAAGAAGGTTTGGACTTTTTCTCTTTCCCTTTCCTTAATTATCAACCTCACTATTCTGGCTGTTCTTTCCATTTATTGGTTATCCGTTCACTATGTTCCCAAGCCATTGGAAAAGTTTATCGTGATCCAGGTGTTGGAGATTCCATCCCCCAAAAAACCGGTAACGACCATGAAACAACCGATGGAGACGAATGTAGCGGAACTCGATCCCATGAAAGAGCTCCGGAATAACACTATTGACGCTGATCCATCGGTGAAGAGTGAACTCTCAACCCAGATCGAGCAAAAAAGAGAGCAGGTTTCGGTTCCCAAACCGCCGGTTGATCTTCCCGATTCGGAGATGATCTTGGAAAAAGGATCTCCTTCTGGAGCGAAATTAACCAATCCGGGGGAGGAAATCAATGTACCCGAGAATCTCAAGTGGCAGGGAGTAGTAGCCGAGACGACGATGAAGTCGAAATTTGAAGAAAACGGGCAATCCACCCGTTTAGCCCATTTAGCAGAACAAGGAGCCAACCGGATTGAAAGTACGGTGGGAGAGACCCTGGCCACGGGAGATCTGGTTGCTCCCAGCGGGATCATCGATCGTAAGTCTCCCTTTTCCAAAAGACCGATTTCCATCATCATTGAAAATGCCCCCCAGGCCCGCCCTCAATCTGGTTTAAGTAAAGCGGATATCGTCTACGAAATTATGGCGGAAGGTGGTATCACCCGTTTCCTGGCAATTTTTGGGGAAGAGAACGCAGATAATGTCGGACCGGTCAGAAGCGCCCGCCCCTATTTTGTCATGAAAGCGGTGGAAAATAATGCCATCTTTGCCCACGCCGGGGGGAGCGTGGAAGCCTATGTGTATCTGAAAGAAATGAAGGTGGACAACTTAGACGAATTTTCCCATTACCAGGCATTCTGGAGAACCAAGGAACGCCGAGCACCCCACAACCTGTATACTTCTATTGCCTACCTTCGGAATGAAGCACAGCATTTCGGGTATAATAAACCAATCAAAGCAGGTGGTTTCCTCATTCGCACTCCTGATGAACCAATGGGAACCCAAGATGCCCGATCAGTCGATATCAGCTATGCCGGGGATTATCGGGTAACATTCGTCTGGGATCCCGGTCAAAGGGTTTTTCAGCGATTTGTCAATGGCCGGCCGCATGTGGATTCCTTGAACGGACAACAGATTACCTGTTCGAACATCATTATCCAGGTCACCGAACAGAAGGTTAAAGACGAAGAAGGACGGATTGAGATTACTTTTGTCGGGAAAGGAACTGGTTGGATTTTACTGAATGGGAAAGCGACTTCTATCCGATGGGAAAAGGATTCCCTCGGTGATAAGACTCGTTTTTATTATGAAGATGGACGAGAATTAAGAGTGAATAAGGGAAAAACTTGGATTGAAGTCGTGAGTACAACCAACAAGGTGGTGATGTAATGCACAGGATTATGTTTCATATTGGGCAGTTTCCGGTCTATTCCTATGGGGTGATGCTGGGAGTTGCTTTCCTGGTTGGTATTATATATGCGGTCCGGCGAGCTCCAAAATACGGGGTGACGCCGGATGCCGTGGTGGAGGTGAGCGTTCTTTGTATTTTTGGAGCCATCATCGGTTCCCGCCTGGTATTTGTTCTCCTGAATTGGAGTCTCTATAAAGATCATCTCATCGAAATTTTGATGGTTCGGGAAGGGGGACTCACCTTCTATGGAGGAATGTTAGGAGCGATTCTTTTAGCCGTCCCTTACATGGTAAAAAAGAAATACTCTCTTCCCGCCCTTTTTGATGTGTGTACCCCTCCAATTGCTCTCGGGTATGCCATTGCTCGAATTGGTTGTTACCTGAACGGCTGTTGTTACGGAAGGGTCAGCTCGTTCACGACTTTTCCGTTGGGAGTTCAATTTCCTTTCCTGACCGGGTATCGTTTTCCGACCCAACTGTATTCTTTGGTCTATTCCCTGGTCATTCTTTTTATTCTCCTTCGCCTGGAGAAGCACCAGGTTTTTCGGGGAGAGCTTTTCCTGAATTATTTATGGCTCTATGGAATCGCCCGTTTTCTCATTGAATATTTACGGGAGGAACCATTCTCAATATTTGGGATTCTCACTTCTGCCCAGTTCGCCTGTCTCATCATCATCATGGTGACGCTGATGCTCCGGGAGATTCTAAAAAGACAACATGTCAGGACAAGACACTGATATCACCAGAGTAATGAAAAAACTCTTTTCCCTGGGCCTGGCAGGTGGTCTTTTCATTTTTTTTCGTTTTTCTCTTTTAAACTTACCCCGAGATTGTTATTTTTGAGGTAAATATGCCGTCCGACGAACTCAAAAGCTGGACTGAGGCTTTTCTCCATTATCTGTATTGGGAACAACGAGTTTCGGACAATACCCTATCAGCCTATCAACAAGATGTGGAAACCTTTTGTGATTTTGTGAGCCAAAAGAAGATCACTTCCTTCTCCCTGGTAGATTTAGAAATCCTGGAACAGTATGTGCGAGGGGAGTCGAAAAAGGGGATTGCCAACTCCACTCTTTCTCGCCGGGTTTCGGCACTTCGTTCATTCTTTCGTTATCTGGTAAGGGAAAAAGTAATCAAAGAAAACTGTGCCAAACTCCTCGATTCACCCCAAATTCGAAGAAAGATACCGGATGTCCTGGATCTGGAAGAAGTGGAACTTCTCATTTCGACACCGGACACCAATCGGGCAACGGGGCTTCGGGACCGAGCTATTCTGGAACTTCTCTATGCCAGTGGTCTTCGGGTGAGTGAACTGGTATCTTTAGAATTTTCCAATCTGGATTTGGAAGATGAGATGTTGCGTTTGTGGGGAAAGGGTTTTAAGGAGAGGGTGGTTCCATTTGGAGAGGAAGCACGAAGTGCCTTGCTTCGTTATTTTGCTGATGGACGGGAAAAAATTTTAAAAGGGCGTTTGTCTCCATCAATTTTTGTAGGGCCTTCCGGACACCAGCTCACCAGGCAAAACGTTTGGATCCTCATCAAGAAATATACCATCCAGGCTGGAATCCAAAAGCGGATCACTCCTCATACCCTTCGTCATACTTTTGCCACTCATCTTTTAGAAAACGGGGCTGACCTCCGGGTGGTCCAGGAGTTTTTGGGACATAGTGATATCGTTACCACGCAAATCTACACCCATGTCAGCCGAAAAGCACTACGAGATACCTATCGGAAATCTTTTCCCAGGAAATAACGCTGGAGGCGTTCAGATGGAAAATCTCCGTTCCAAAATTCAGGAGAGTGTTCGTTTTATTCAGGACAGAATTGACTTTCAGCCAGAAGTGGGGATCATTTTGGGAACCGGTCTCGGTGCTCTGGTGGATGATGTGGAATGCGACCGGGTTATTCCCTATCAAGATATTCCTCATTTTCCGATTTCTACCGTGGAAAGCCATCATGGGAATCTCATTCTGGGTGAGCTTTCCGGGAAAAAAGTCATGGTGATGCAGGGTCGTTTTCATTATTATGAAGGGTATTCTCTGGTCACAGTGACCTTTCCAGTGCGAGTTATGAAAGGGATGGGGATCAACACCCTGGTGGTGAGCAATGCCGCTGGCGGGATGAATCGGAATATGAAACGGGGAGACCTGATGATCATTGCCGACCATATCAATCTGATGGGAAATAACCCCCTGATCGGTCCCAATGATCCGGAGCTGGGTCCGCGTTTCCCGGATATGATGAAAGTCTACGATCCTGAACTTCGGGAGCTTGCCTTGACCATTGCTACTGAGAAAGGGATGCGGATTCATCAGGGTACTTATGTGGTGCTGGCTGGACCGAACTTTGAAACTCCTGCCGAATATCGTTTCTTGATTGCCATCGGAGCTGACGCGGTGGGGATGTCAACAGTTCCGGAAGTTATTGTCGCCCGGCATTCCGGAATGCGTGTTTTTGGGGTGTCATGCATCACGGATCTGGCAGTCGATGGAGTCATTGAAGAAGTCAGTGAGCAGATTGTCATTCAGGCTGCGAACGAAGCGGAGCCTAAACTGACCATGCTCATTCGGGAACTGGTAGGACGATTGAAGTAATCATGAACCCTTCTCTCCTTATCTGTATCTTGGGATTCTCACCGATCACCGAAATTCGAGGATCATTACTCTACTGGTTAGTCCACCCGGTGATTCCGTTTTGGCAAGCTTTTACTCTTTCTTTTATTTTTAACCTGTTACCCTTTTTTGTGGTGATGTTTTTATTTGACGGTCTCGTAAAATTTTTTATCCGTTATGCCTGGTTTGAGAGAATTTGGAAGAAGGTCGTTTTGAATACCAGGAAAAAATTTGAAAAATATGAAAAATGGGAAGAACTGGGGCTCGCCATCTTCGTCGGTATTCCATTCCCGTTGACTGGTGTCTGGACTGGTTCATTGATTTGTTTTTTGCTTGGCTGGTCGGTTAAAAAGTCTTTTCCCTATGTTTTGCTCGGGTTGATCATTGCCTCGGTCATTGTCAGCGCGGTGGTTCTCTCCGGAAAAACCCTTTTTTCTTTGTTTTAAAATGATCCTGAAAAATCAACCCCCGGGGTAAAATAAAAAAATTTTTCTGTTCACAGGAGGAGTGAAAGAGATTGAAGCTTAAAACTATTGAGTGGAATGAGAGAACGGTCACATTTTTGGATCAAACGCGTCTTCCGGGGGAACAAGTCTATTGCACCACTGGCGATTTTCGTGTGGTTGCAGAAGGGATTCGGTCTCTCCGATTGCGAGGAGCACCTCTCATCGGAGTGAGTGCCGCTTACGGTATTTGTTTGGGGGCAATGGAATCGATGGAAAAGGGGAAGACGGAATTTTATCGAAACCTGGAGGCAATCGATGCTTTACTTCGAAGTACCCGCCCGACTGCCGTGAACCTCTTTTGGGCACTGGACCGCATGAAGAAAATTTGGAGTACCTGTCGAGACAGGAATAGAACTCTGGAAGAAGGTGGACAGTTGCTCATCGAAGAGGCAAAAAAGATCGAGAATGAAGACCGTGAGACGAATGAACAGATTGCTCGACACGGATCCCGGATCATCCGAGACGGTGACCGGATACTCACTCATTGTAATGCCGGGGCGCTGGCCTGCAGTGCCTGGGGTACAGCACTGGGAGTCATCTATTGGGCGGTTGAAAAAGATCGGAAAACAATATCGGTCTATGCTGATGAGACACGGCCACTCTTGCAGGGCGCCCGATTGACCTCTTTTGAGCTCCAAAAAAATGGAATTCCCGTTACAGTGATCACCGACAGTATGGCCGGTTCACTCATGGCGTACGGGATGGTTGACAAAGTCATTGTCGGCGCCGACCGGATTGCCCTCAACGGTGATGTGGCAAATAAGATCGGAACCTTTTCGGTAGCGGTTCTTGCCCATTATCATAGCATCCCATTTTACATTGCTGCTCCTCTTTCCACCGTTGATCCGGTGATACGAAAAGGAAGTGATATTCCCATCGAAGAGAGGAATCCAGAAGAAGTCACCAGTTGGAAAGGGGATCGGATCGTTCCGGAAGGAGTCACAGTATGGAATCCCGCTTTCGATGTCACTCCTCATGATCTCATCCGCGGTATTATTACGGAAAAGGGAATTCTCTATTCTCCTTTTGAAGAAAAACTGGAAAATCTCAAACAAGTTTAACCCCGTTACTTCTTCAAAAAAAGTAGGGAGAAGAGAGGGTTTTTATTTTTTTGAGTTTCGAAGAGCCTTGAGATCGCTCGCAAAAAGCTTTCGATTTAAACTAAAATGGATGATCCCCAGAGCGAACAGTAGGAAACCAGTCCAGGGATGGACGGTGCTGGCAAAATTCCATAGTGCGGGATTGTTCATCACCCCCCGAGTGGCAAGCCATAAGAGAATGCCAGTAAAAAACATGAATATCATGAGAATAAACATAACCAGAGCGATGACTCCCCGGATCCGAATGATCGATTTTTCCATCTTTTCTTCTCCCTTTTATCAAGTTGAGATAGCATTGGCAAACGCCATTTACAAAAATGGCCGAATTTTGTAAAAAAGATTTAGGAATAAATTTTGTTCCCACTCCCTTCCCGGCTACCGATGTTTTTATGTCTTCGGTTCGAACGGCACTTCCCACCAACAAGGCTCCGGAGCTTTTTACCTGGTGGTCTGATTTTCGGATGAAACCACTGGTTGATTCGGGTTTGGTGGAAGATGTCACGGTCATGTGGGAAAAGAGGAAGGATGAGTACGATCCAGCGTTCCGGAAAGCATTCGAATTCGATGGGAAAGTATTTGGGGTTCCTACCAACCTGGCTTACTGGGTGGTCTATTACAGCATTCCGGTTTTTGATAAGTATGGGTTGAAAGAACCAGCCACCTGGGATGAGTTTTTAAAGATCTGCGAGACGCTCAAATCGAATGGGGTTACCCCACTGGGAAGCACCGTCCAGGGACGGTGGCCGACCTTCATTTATTTTGAAGACCTCATGATTCGAACCGACCCGGAATGATCCTGATTGGAAACTGGTACGAGGGGCAACTCATGGCTGCCGGTCTTACGGTGGGGAAAGATGTGGGTGCTTTCATCCTCCCAGCTATCGATCCCAAAGTGGGGAACGTCATCATCTACGAAGCTGCACCGATGCTTCTGGGGAAAAATGCTCCCAGTAAAGATGCCGCGCTCAAGATCGCTGATTGGTGGATGAGCCCGGAAACGCAGTATAACTGGTGTAAATTGCTGGGTTTTGTTCCATCCAACAAAAAGACCTCTACGGATTTTCTCTCTGTTCCCATGCAGAAGATAGTGAAACAGATCGGAGAGAAAAAGTACCGTTTGATCAACCGTTTCTGGGAAGCGACCCCCACCGATATTTGTGAAGAAGCGGTTGACAAATTTGCCGAATTCATCCTGGCACCCGACAAGATGGATCAGGTACTGGCCGATCTCCAGAAAATCGCTGACATATATTGGAGTTCACACTAGTATCCCCTGGTTATTTTTAAGAGTGATCCCAGGAAAGACCATGTCTTACCGTCTTTCCTGGGTCGTTTATTAGTGATTTTGGACGAGTCGGGAAGTGGAGTGATGTAGTTGGTTGGTGAAA
>JAPLGF010000284.1 GCA_026390275.1 Candidatus Atribacteria bacterium | reverse complement strand
GGCGGAAAGCAATCGAACATCAGCTGGAACCATGTCTCCTGCAGAAAGAAGAATGATATCCCCGGGAACAAGTTCTTTCAGAGGAACCTCCAGTTTTTTCCCGGACCGAACCACGGTAGCGGTGGTACTCACCATGGCTTGTAACTTTTCCGCGGCATGATCAGCACGCAATTCCTGAAAAAAGCGCAGGATCATTCCCAAGAGAACCATGACACCGATCATCACCGTGGCCCGGATATCTCCCGTGAGATAGGAGATGACTCCTAAGACCACCAGGAGAATGACCAGGGGATTCTTAACATTATCAAACAGGCGTTCCAGAAAGGACTGGCGTTTCCCTTTCGTGACTTCATTGGGGCCATATTCTTCCTGAAGAAGGGCAACTTCCGGGTCTTCAAGGCCGTTAAGACTGGTTCGGTACTGGTCCAAGAGAATGGGTATCTCGGCCTGGGAACTCTCTACGATTTTCTTAGAAACGGTAAGAGTATGATGGCGGGACACCTCTGTGAGTCGCTTCGCAGTGGTTAGGAAAAGATTCAAAGAAACAAGCACCGGGCACCTCCGTGACACAAATAATATTTTGAAAAAACAACGGAGAGAGCCGACACATCAATAACTGAATGTTGAGGGCTTTTACAACCTGAGGAAGAGATACTTCTGATCGTCCTTATGGTCCCACAGACCAATACCCGGGACGACTGACTCCTCAAACAACATTCAACCTGCCTCCGGTCCCGCTCTTTTCAAAGATCCTGGATTGATCTACCGGCGAGTGAGGCAGGATATTCTATCCGATCAGGATAGACATGCCATGCTGTCGGGGATCAAACCAACGGAGGAGAGATGTGATCTGCTCTTCGATATGTCAGGATCTTCAGCAGAATCATTATCTTCCATGTTTGATTTTTCCTTTCTGAACATGAATTCAATCATAACCCACTTCCCATGAAAGTCAAGTTTTCCTTCTCCCCCGAAAAATCAACCTCCGGTGTAAAACTAAAAATAGTGAAAATAGGGTAAACAATTTACTCCTCTTGTCGCTCGAGATATTTGATCTTATAATAAAAGACGATTCACGGTATTTTCCGGGTAGGGTCGGTTCCAAAGGGAGGGGTGAAAATGCCACTTACCACCGAAGAAAAAAAGAAAATCGTCTATTATGTTTTCGGACGGATGAACGGGCGGTGAGGCCAATAGATCCAGATCACCTGATGGATTTCGAAAACATTTTTGGTCGGTTGCGAAACCTGGCGGATCCCGAGGTGATCGCCGGGATGGCTCGTTTCGGAATTGCCACTCACCAGGCCCTGGGCATTTCCCTGCCAGCTCTTCGAAAAATAGCCCGGGAAATTGGGAAAGATCACCGGCTGGCACTTCAGCTGTGGGAAAGCGGAATCCACGAAGCCCGGATCCTGGCTGGATTGGTCGAGGATGCGAATCTGGTCACCGAGGAACAAATGGAACAATGGGTGAGTGACTTTGATTCCTGGGACCTCTGCGATCAGTGTTGTAACAACCTTTTTATCCGAATCCCCATGAGTGACCAGAAGGCAAAAGAGTGGACCATACGAGGAGAAGAGTTCACCAAACGGGCAGGGTTTGTTTTAATCGCCTGCTTGGCCGTTCATGATAAAAAGGCATCGGATGACTTTTTTCGGGATTTCTTCCCCTTGATTATTGCCGGTTCTTCCGACCAGAGAAACTTGGTCAAAAAGGCAGTGAATTGGGCGCTCCGCCAGATTGGGAAAAGGAACCAGGAACTCAACCGATACGCCATCGAAACCGCCATGAAAATCCTGAAAAACGAATCATCGGTGACTCGCTGGATCGGAAGAGACGCCCTCCGGGAACTCCAGAGTCCTTCGGTTCAAAAAAGACTGGCAGATCACTGACACCATCATCACTGGTTTTGTCTCAACATTTCCTTTTATACCCGGCAGTGTTCATAATAGCCACTCCTTGTAACACCGTCATGGTTCCTGGGGTCAGGATAAAGGGGTTGACCCGGGTCCGGGAAACCAGGAGGCCGTTCAGGTATCCGAATGTTTCAAGGTATAATAAAACCAGGTTTTTAGAGCCAGAATGGGACAACCGATGCGAAAAAGGGGGGTTAACGTTCCATGCACATCGACGGTATTGATCTCACCTACCGACCCCAGCTTCCGGTGCACCGGGATCGGTATGGGATTGGAATCGTGGGAACGGGGGAAATTGTAAAAAATTGTCACCTTCCCGCTTACCAGATGGCGGGTTTCCGGGTGGTGGGAATCAGCTCACCGAATCCGGCGAAAGAAGGCCTTGCACAGGAATACGGGATCCCTTACTTTACTTCCGATTACCATGATCTGATTATTCGGGATGATGTCGAGGTAGTCGATATTTCTGTCCCCCCTCACCTTCAGGCGGACATCGCGATTTTCGCGGCGGAAAATGGAAAGCATCTCCTCTGTCAAAAACCACTCGCGACCACTTTTGAAGATGCGGTTCGAATCGTGAAAGCAGCCGAAAGAAACCACGTAAAGATCGTCGTCAATCAAAACGGTCGTTGGGATCCAGCGATTCAGGCAGCAAAAAAAATCATTGCCGCTGGTCTCATCGGAAAACCTATTTTGGCCACCATGGAGCTCCGGTTCCGGATGCAATGGCAACAATACTACCTTCAATACCGGGACCAATACTCCCGGATGATGATCCTCTCCATGAGCATTCACCACCTGGACCAGTTCCGGTTTCTTTTTGGTGATCCTCTTTGGGTTTGGGCATCAGCAACCAAGTATGAAAATCAGAACTGGCCCGGGGACACCATCGCCGTCTACAGCTTAGAATATCCGGATGGTTTCATTGCTACTTCTTTGGATGATGGATTCACCTGGACATCAGATTACGGAATCGATTACCGATTTGAAGGTTTAGAGGGAGTAGTCAAAGGAAAAATCGGCTGGCCGAATCTCATTCCCAGTACCCTGAGCTTCTTTTCCCAGAAGCTCTGTCCCGTGTGGTACACTCCCGAATTCCAGGAAAAATGGTTCCCCCATGCCTTCATGAGTACCATGGGGGACCTCCTCTCCGCCATCGAAAATGATTCCGAACCGGACCTGAGCGGAAAAGACAATCTCCGAACCCTGCAGGTGGTGTTTGCGGCTTACAAATCCGTTGCGGAAAAACGAGCGGTGAAACCGGAAGAGATTCAGGCTGAGTGACATCAGACGACCAGGCCATTTCCCGGCACTACCAGAATAATGAAAAATCAGCTTTTTTCTGATGTAACACGGTTTTCTGATGACTACTATTTTTCTTTACAATATTTTAATCTTACACCGCAGGTTGCTTTTTCTGAGTAGAATTCAAAATCGGGACCCCGGTTTCTTCAAATCAAAATTTATTTCATTTTGCATAAGGAGGGAAGATTATGAAAAGAGTCATCCATTTTGAATTCAGTGCCGATGATCCGGATCGGGCCGTTACGTTCTACTCCCAGGTCTTTGGATGGAAAACCATGAAGTGGAACGGACCGGAAGATTACTGGCTCATTACCACCGGTCCCCAAAACGAACCCGGAATCGATGGAGCAATCAGCAGAAGGAGCCCTTTCTCTGGCCCGACCACTGTCACCATGGATGTCACTTCGGTCGATGAGTTCGTAAACAAAATCATCGCCGCGGGAGGGCAGGTGGTTGCGCCAAAAATGGCTATCCCGGGAGTGGGATATTTCGCCTACTGCAAAGATACTGAAGGAAACGTTTTCGGAATCATGGAAAATAACCCTCAGGCTCAGTAGAGGTCCCTTGTACTATCTCCACCTCCCGGTTACGATTTTCCACTTTTTTTCGCTTTGGGGGGGAGAGTACGGACATAAGCGATACCCTTCCCCAACCACTCCCGAAAATCGGCTTCGTTTTCGGGTATTGATGCCGGAAGCGTGACGTATCCTTTCATGGTTCTTCCGACCATAGGAGTAAAAGGAGCTGCGGCTTTCTGAAAGATCTCTTTTTGATCTTCTTCGGAGAGTCGAATGAAAAATGTTTCTTGATGGGTTCCGGCAAGCATATTTCCATTGATAAAATACCCTGGACAGCCAAACATCATTTTTCGTTCCGCTTCTGGATATACCTCGAAGGCGTGATCCAGGATTTTCCTATTTTTTTCCGGTACTTTTTTCCACTCCATGTTATTTTATCTCCTCCCCGAAAATAATGTTGAGTTGAAAAAGACCATCCCCACTGGTGTCTCTCTTCATCGTCACCTCTTCCCAGTTTTTCGATTTGAACTTGCATTCCATGATTCCTCAGGGTACCCTTTTATAAAAGCTGGGAAGGAGGGAGAACGGTCATGAATGTTGATTTTTTCACTAACGTCTTCAAATCATTTATCGTATTGATCATCATCCTGGACCCCTTCCTGAGTTTGGCGGTTTTCATTTCACTCACTCGTAATATGAACCATAAAGAGCGAGGGAGTCAGGCGTTTATTGCTGTCTTGGTAGCGTTTGTTCTCCTTCTCCTCTTTCTCTTTTTAGGACAGGTGCTTTTTCAAATTGTCGGAATTACTTTCTCCAGTTTTACTGTAGCGGGAGGGGTAATCCTCCTCATTCTGGGAATACAGGAAATTCTGGGATTGCAATTTTCCCAGAAAGAAGGGAGTACGAAGGTCGCGGCTGTCATCATAGGTACACCGCTCCTCTGCGGTCCCGGAGCTATCACCTCCATTATTCTCCTCTATCAGAAATACGGTTTTTTAGTGCCCATCGTCGCGTTGATTCTTTCTCTCTTTGTGGCCTGGCTGATGCTTCTCTACTCAGAGAAAATTTCCCAATTCCTGGGAGATCGGATTGTCGAAGTTCTCTCCCGGGTGTTGGGTCTGATCCTGGCAGCCATGGCAGTGGAGTTTATCAAAGAGGGAATTACAAGAATGATTACCGAAATGATAAAGAAATAGTGCGTCCCTACCCCAGGTGATGGATCCATGAAACAACTCATCATTCACAGGAGAGTACTTCTTGTTCTTTTTCTCATTATGCTCCTGACACTGGAAAGGAGAGGGTTCACACTGAGTTTTTCTGCTCGTACTCTTTCTTCCCTGTTAAGCATACAAACCGACCTCTCTTGCTATCTTTATACTCTTGTCAAAACCTACCCCCATGATACCCGGGCTTTCTCCCAGGGACTCCTCTTTCACGAAGGGGCGCTGTATGAAAGTACCGGTCTTTATGGACATTCCTCTCTGCGTAAAATAGACCTTAACACTGGAAAAATTTTGAAAATAGCACCACTTTCTTCCCCCTATTTTGGGGAGGGTTTGACTCTCTTGGGAAACACCCTTTACCAGCTCACCTGGCAATCTGGAATGGGATTCCGCTATGATCTCATAACGTTCAAAATAACCGGATTTTTCCACTATAATTTCGAAGGATGGGGAATCACAAATGATGGACATTATCTTATCATAAGTGATGGAACCGCCACTCTCCGTTTCATTGATCCCGGTACTTTTTCGGAAATCAAGCGCATCACAGTCCAGGCAGGTGGACAAGAAATCCCCTGGCTCAATGAACTGGAATATATTGAGGGGGAAATCTTTGCCAACGTCTGGCAAAGCGATATTATTCTCCGGATCAATCCGCAGAATGGGCACGTCTCGGGCTGGATCGACCTGTCTTGCCTCCATCCGGATCGAAGTCCCCAGGAAGATGTCCTCAATGGAATTGCCTACGATTCCAAACAACGGCATCTCTTTGTTACTGGTAAGAACTGGCCCCTGGTGTACGAAATCACCATTCAAAAGAAGTGACTTTCGAATCCTTATATCCCCGTCCATACCAGATTTCATTAAAATCTCCCGGTATTTATCTTCCCCTCGTTGACAGGTCAAGTTTCTCGAGTATACACTGGAAGTGGTCATTACCACTTCATTTTTCCGGAATCAACTGGCTATTTCTCATGCCTATCATCAGTAAATCAAAGATGAACAACGAAAAAGGATGTGAGTTTATGAAAAAAATGAATGTGGGATTGATGGGGTATAAGTTTATGGGGAAAGCCCACAGTAACGCCTGGATAAAAGCCCCTTTATTCTTCGATTTGAACCTTCTACCAGTACGAAAAGTGGTGTGCGGACGTCACGCTGAACCTTTGAAGGCATTTGCTGAAAAATGGGGTTGGGAAGAAGTGGAAACCGACTGGCAAAAGGTCGTCAGTCGTGATGATATCGACATCATCGATATCTCTCTTCCGACCAATCTTCACCACGACGTTGCCGTGGCAGCGGCCAGGGCCGGAAAGCAAATTTTTTGTGAGAAACCGCTTGCTCTCACCCTGGAACAATCGAAGCACATGTATGAAGTGGCAGAGAAGGCGGGCGTCGTCCATTACGTGAATTTTAATTATCGGCGTTGTCCCGCAATCGGACTGGCTAAACGTTTGATCGATGAGGGGAAGATCGGAAGGGTGTTTCATTGGAGAGGGGCATATCTCCAGTCCTGGATTGTTGACCCCAATTTCCCACTCACCTGGCACTTACAAAAAGAAATGGCCGGAGCAGGCCCCCAATGGGACCTGAACTCTCACAGTGTGGATTTGGCACGATATTTGGTGGGAGATATCCAGAGCGTGATGGGAATGAAAGCCAACTTCATCACCGATCGACCACTCGCCGATGAAGTTGCTGCCGGAACTTTTAAATCCGCTACCCTGGGAACCGGGAAAGGAAAAGTGACGGTAGAGGATGCCGCTTCGATGCTGGTGGAATTCAAAAATGGGGCCCTGGGATCTTTTGAATCGTCTCGTTTTGCTCCGGGTCGAAAAAATTATAACTATTTCGAAATTTACGGTAGCAAGGGAAGCCTGGTTTTTAACTTGGAGCAAATGAATGAGCTCCAATTCTTCTCTTTGGATGACCCTGGCTATGAACAGGGCTTTAAAACCATCCTGGCCACTGAAAACGTCCACCCCTACATTTCGCACTGGTGGCCATCCGGGCACATTATCGGCTATGAGCATGAACACGTTCATGCCGTGGTGGATTTCCTCACTGCCATCGAAAAACAGGAGTCCATTGCTCCCAACTTTTATGACGGGATGAAGGTGATCGAGGTTTTGGAAGCGGGATTAAAATCTGCAGAAAGTGGTCAAAAAATCGTTCTTCCAGACTAAATGACCATTCTTCGACCATTTTAGGCTTTTCTATATTCATTCTGATGCTGGGTAAACTATCATCGACGAGGAGAGGGGTTGCCGCGAATTTTCTGAAACCCCCTCATCAACTCCGCTCAGAGAGGGCAGGGGATGAGGGGGCGGACATTTTTCTCTGTCTTCTATTTACTTTTCTTCTTCGCTGGTGTTTCTGGGGGAAGGATCACGGTATCAACCAAATAGATGATCCCATTCGAACAGGCGAGAGAGCTGACGACGTTGATCTTTTTGTTGATCACGATGGGTGGCTGCTGAAAAAGGACATTGAGCATAAGTCCATTCACAGTTTTGTATGATTCGCCGGAACGAAAGTTATCGACGGTGAGACTGACTTCTGGAATAACGTGGTAGGTGAGAATCTCCACCAACTTTTGTTTATTTTCTGGTTGGAGAAGTCGGTTTAATTTTCCTTCTGGGAGTTTGGCAAAGGCCTCATCGGTGGGAGCGAATACCGTGAAAGGTCCTTTTTTCATCAGAACATCCGTAAGTCCCGCCGCCTCCACAGTAGCAACAAACGTCTTAAGTTGATCAGAACCTTTGGCCGTATCCACAATGTTTACATACGGAGCACTTGCTGATAGAGCCATCCCGGAGACGAGTAACACACTCAAAACCACCCCGAGCAAAACATGAGACAAACGAGTTTTCATATTTGTTCTCCTTTTTTTCCTCTTTATACCGAGCACCATTTTCTCTGGTGTTCCGACCTATGGAATTATATCACTTTTATCCCATACCGTTCGGCCTCTTCCGAAAGAAAATAACGGTCCTCCCTCCCCGGTTTCCCTTCCTTTCTTTTTTCCATCTCCCCGTGGTTTATTATACAACAGAACATTTTGGGTATAGAATAAAAAAGGAGTAAGGGGAATTATTCATCTCCATTTTTAAAGATTCCTGGTTGTGGAGGCGGGCAATTCGTGAAAATCGTAGTATGCATCAAACAGGTACCGGAAATCGGAGAAGCACGGATCAATCCGGTAACGGGAACCCTGGATCGAAGCGAGGTACCACTCACCATCAATCCCATCGATCTTCACGCTCTGGAGCTTGCCCTTCAGCTCAAGGAACAAAACGGAGGAGAAATTCTGGTTATTTCGATGGGACCCGGTTCCGCTGAGAAAATCCTCCGGGAAGCACTGGCCCTGGGATGTGATGACGCCCGCTTAATTACCGGAAAAGAATTTGCTGCTTCGGATACCTATGCCACCTCTTCCGTCCTGGCCGGTGCCATTGGTATTCTCCCGGCAGTCGATCTCGTTATTGCAGGAGAAAAAGCAATTGATGGAGACACCGGGCAAATCGGTCCGGAAGTGGCTGCCTTTTTGGACCTTCCCATTTTTTCATATGTCATAGATTTTTATTTAACTCCAAACGGTCATTTTCATATCGAACGACTCACCGAAAGAGGATCCCAAAGTGTAGAAATCGATCCCCCCTGTGTGGTGACGGTCACCAAGGGGATAAATGTTCCCCGCTTCCCCACGTTGCACGGGAAAAGAAAAGCTCGTCAAAAAATAATCCAGATCCTTGATGCTTCCTCTCTTCCCATTCATCGGGAACGAATCGGTTTGGAGGGATCTCCCACTCGGGTGGTGAAAGTAGAAAATGTCCAGGTGGAACGGAAGGGAATTATTCTTCGCGACATGGATGAGGTGGAGATGGAGAATAGCGTTGAGGTTTTGATCCTCGGCGAAGTATTTGAAGGAAAAGTAGAACAGACCACCTTCCAGGCCATAGCCGTAGGACAAATCCTTCACCAAAAAGGGATCCGAAAGGTGGGGGTTCTTCTGGGGAGTGGCCACTTGAATGATGGAGAACTGGATAAAACCATTCATTATGGTGCCGATGAGCTTTATTACCTGGAAAATCCCGTCTTTGACTCTCTGGCTTATCATGTGACCGCCCGCCTGATCCTGCAGAAGGTGAATTTCCTTCGTCCCTCGATCATTCTGGCGGCTGCGACCAGTCAGGGAACGACTCTCATGCCCTATTTAGCCGCTAAACTCCACACTGGCCTCACCGCCGACTGCGTAAGCTTTGACATCGATCCCCGCGATGGGAAACTCCTGCAAATCCGTCCCGCCATCGGGGGAAATATCATGGCCACCATCAAAACCCGTACTCTTCCCCAAATGGCTACCATCCGGCCGAATACCTTTCTGGCAAACTATTTTCCCCAACATTTGGGCCGAATCACTCTTGAAAAAGACCCTACCAATTATCAGACCGGTTTTTTAAAAAATCAGCTGCGAAAGGATGAAAATTCCCTCGACCTCACCGAGGCTCGCGTCGTCTGTAGTGGAGGACGGGGATTAAAAAATGCTCATAATTTTACCTTGGTGGAACAGCTCGCACAAAACCTGGGAGCGGCAGTGGGTGCCAGCCGGGCAGCGGTGGAGCAGGGTTGGATTTCGTATCCTCACCAGGTGGGCTTGAGCGGGAAGACGGTATCTCCCGAGGTGTATATCTGTGCCGGAATCTCGGGCGCTCTGCAACATTTAGCCGGAATGCAGACCTCGGGTTCCATCGTCGCCATCAATCGAGACCCGGAAGCTCAGATTTTCCGAGTGGCAGATCTGGGTCTGGTGGGAGATGCCTGTGAAATCCTTCCCCTGATTATTGATGGTTTAAACCGGAGGAAAAAACATGTCAGAGTTTAAAAAAATCTCCTCTCAGGACATCACATTTTTCCGGTCGGTGGTGGGTGAGCAAGGTGTTACCACTGAACCGGAAGCCCTCAAAAACTATTCCCGGGACGAAACTCCCGACCCCACTCTCCGACGTTTTC
The DNA here is from genome assembly GCA_026390275.1 of Candidatus Atribacteria bacterium. Lineage (GTDB taxonomy): Bacteria > Atribacterota > Atribacteria > Atribacterales > Atribacteraceae > JAPLGF01. The sequence goes on along the minus strand of JAPLGF010000284.1, from coordinate 3,432 downwards.
CGGAAGTGGTGATCAAACCCCACGAAACCACCGAAATTCAGGCCATCATGCACTACTGTTCTCAAAACACCATCGCAGTAACCCCCCGGGGAGCGGGGAGTGGACTTTCTGGTGGCGCTATTCCGGCCCGGGGAGGGGTGGTGCTTTCCCTGGAGCGGATGAACCGGATACTGGAAGTCGATCATGAAAATCTCATGGTGGTCGTGGAACCAGGTGTCATTACCAATGAAATTAACCGGAAACTCAAGCCTTACCATCTCTTCTATGCCGGATATCCGATGAGCTTGGAAACCTGTCAGATCGGGGGAAATATCGCGGAAAATGCCGGGGGAGGAAAGGCAGTGAAGTATGGGGTGACCGGAACCTATGTTCGGGGAGTGGAATTCGTGACTGCTTCCGGAGAGCTTTTAAAATTCGGGGGAAAAATTTTCAAGGATGTTTCTTCTTACGACATTGTCCATCTTCTGGTTGGTTCGGAGGGAACGCTGGGAATTGTCACCAGAATCTATTTAAAAGTCTTGCCCCTCCCCCGGGCTCGAGCTGTTCTTCTCGCTCCTTTTGATGATCCCGCCCCTGCTCTCCATCTCCCGGTCACCATTTTAAGTGAAATGGGGATGACCCCGGCCTCCATCGAGTACATGAACCACCTGAGCTTAGAATACGGATACCGTTTTAGTAATCATACCTACCCCTTCCCGGAAGCGTCCTGCCACATTTTACTGGAAATTGATGGCCAGGAAGAAGAGGTCGTTTACCGGGAATACGATTGTTTGGGGGAGCGACTCTTCCAGGAGGGTGCCAAAGAGGTCTTCGTGGCCGACAATGCCGTTGCCATCGAAGATATTTGGAGAATTCGCCGGGCTATCCCCGAAGCCCTTCATCTCGCTCTTCCCCAGGAAATCAATGAAGACATCTCCGTTCCGGTTGCTTCCATTCCGGAACTGGTCACCTTCGTCGAACATCTCGGTCAGGAATTTCATTTGATCAGCCCGATCTATGGTCATCTCGGTGATGGAAACTTGCATATCACTTTAGCTGGTTCCCAGAATGATCAATGGGAGGAAAAAGAACCATTGATCCATGAGTGTTTCTACTCCAAAGTAGCTTCTCTGGGAGGCGTGCTGAGTGGAGAACACGGAGTGGGATTCAAACGGAGAAAATATCTCCCCTATTTCTACCACCCGGAAGAAATCAACCTTTTGCGCCGATTAAAAGCCGCTTTTGATCCCCAGGGAATCCTCAATCCCGACAAGGTCCTGCCAGATTGAACATACCGCCCTGCCAGGATATAACCCTGGCGTCATCCTCTTCCTAAAGCGGGTACACCAGTTTTCGGAATCCCCGGACGCAGGCCTGGAAGTTCTCTTCGCTCATCCCGATGGTGTGATATTCTTCTGCGTACCCGATGAGTCCTCCATTAAAACCACCGAGATGCTCAAAGAGAAGATCAATATATCGCTCGATGTCCTGCGGTGTACCGCTGATGGAGGTGGTCTGGTAACTCACCGGACAGCAGAAACAGACCGTCCCCCCAAAATTTTTTCCCAGCCGGGGAATATCGTATAGATTTGGTTGACTGATATTCATCACATCCACCCCGATCTCAATGAAATCAGGAAGAATGTCATAGATAAAACCACAGGAATGAAAATAGACAAACATCCCGCTTCCATGGACCAGATCGAACTGATGCTGATAATGAGGCTTAAAAACCGTTCTCCACAGGGAGGGTGAAATCATGAGGCCGTTCTGCATTTCCCAGTCATCAAGGAAGGCGATGGCATCCACTCCCCGTTTCCCGGCTTCTCGAATGAGTACCTCCTCAAAACCGAACACGGCATCAATCAGTCGTTCCAGGTGCTTCCGATCTTCGTACAGACCCGTCAGCACCTTCTCAAAACCACCCAAAACCCATAGTTTCGTCCTTTCTTTCCCATTGAAAACCCCACTCGGAATAGTCCCGGTTCTCACCTTCAAAGTGTTTCTGGATTTCCCCAAATACGATATCCGACTGATCCCAGTCCCGATTCCCAATCAAGAGTGGAACGCAATCCGGTTTATTCCGTTGAATAGCCCGTATCACCCGTTCTCTCATCGTGTCTCCCCCTCAACTTTAAAGAATTTTCTCGGCCGGCAGTCATAGGTATCCCCAGTTTTCTTCACTATTTTCATTATGGTATGATAACACCATCAAGGGTTCATTCCCACCAATAGTTTCGCCTTGACAGCCCCACAAAGCTGATGGAAAATGTTTTTGGTGTACGATTACAAAGGATTTCCCAGGAGGATACCATGAAAAAAAAGAAGACTCAGAAAAAAGGGACAGAGGGGAGGAGATAACCGTCAGAAGTTTCATTTCCCAATCAACACCTCAACAGTTCATCAAATCAACGATGTTTTTAGGATCGTATATAATATTGGATAAAAAGGAAAAGAGGATCGGCTCTCACACCCTACAAGGAGGTGGAAACGATTGGAAAAAAAGTGGTTTGGTGTCATTGCTATTCTTGTTTTAGTTCTGGTACTCGTCATGGGAGTTGTTCTGGCAGCAGAGAAAGGAAGCGCATCTCAAAGCGGAAAATCCGGGTATAAGCTGACCGGGAAACTCGTCTTACTCAGTGGAATGATTTCCAAAATTGACCTTAAATCGACCACGGCTTCTATGGTCGTATCGCTCTCAAACGGAAAAACTGTGTATGTAGAATTAGGACCATTCGATTTCTTTAAACCAACTGATTTCGTCCTGGGGTTTGTGATCAGTTTTATGGGTGAATATGTGGAATCCGGGAAGAAACAAATTTACATTCCCTATCACTACGATACCGCCGGGAAAAAATTTGTGCTTCGGGACAAAAATGGAGTTCCGAAGTGGATGAAAAAAAAATAGAATTTTTTCCATGAATCCCCGGTACCGTTCTTCTACTCTATCCCTCAATAAGCCGGGGATTCTTTTCTTCCCCATAATAATGACCATGAATCAAAGATTCTCCCTATGGATGGCTCAAAAGGTGTTGAATAAGGATAAAAATCCGATTCCTGGTTTAGACCATAAAAGGGCAATGAAGAAGGGGTCTGATGACCAAAGGAGGAAGTACGTTGAAAAGCTATCGGATTTCTTTTTTCCTCATTTTTTCTCTCTTTCTCCTCTGGTGTCTGAACATCACCGCCTTTGCTGATGAAGCACAAGATGCGTTCACCCTGGGTAATGATTTATTCCAGCAAGAACGGTACCAGGAAGCATTGAATGCCTATCAAAAAGCAGCGCAACTGAAGCCGGAGGGGAGCAAAGTGTACATCAGCCTGGGTCAAACCTACCTTCAATTAGGACAGTATGAGAATGCGGTCAAATCATTGAGGGAAGCGATCCGTCTCGAACCAGGGAATGATATGGCACACGCTCATCTGGCGGTTGTTTATCTTTTACTCCAGGAC
>JAPLGF010000121.1 GCA_026390275.1 Candidatus Atribacteria bacterium | reverse complement strand
TGTTAGTTCTGGCATACTGCCCCCTGGTGGAGAGTCGAGACCTCCGTCATGTTTATTCAGGACGCGCCAGGTGCTTACGAGAAGATTTAGGAGGAGAGTGACCAGTGAAGAACGCCCATATCTTTCCAGCCAGCCAGGCGTTGCAGGGAGACATGTTGTGTCCACGGGATAAATCGTTCAGTCATCGGGCGGCCATGGTGGGAGCTCTGGCTGAAGGGAAGACCGGGGTGGAAGGATTCTGCTTTTGTCAGGATACCATCTCTACTTTAAACTGTCTTTCTGCCCTGGGGGTCCAGATCGATCTTTTTTCCCAGGAGAAGAGAGTGGTCATTCAGAGTAACGGTTGGTCTTCTCTTCATGAACCGGAAAATATCCTGGAGGTGGGAAATTCCGGAACCACCATCCGGATGTTGTCCGGCATCGTTGCGGGTGTAGATGGACTTTCGATTCTCACCGGTGACGAGAGTATCCGGAAGCGGCCCATGAAAAGAATCATCGAGCCGTTGCGGTCCACCGGTATCGGGATGGGTGGGAGAGATGCTGATCGCTATCCCCCGCTTTACATCCAGGGAAAAAACCGTTTGCGCCCTTTCTCCCATCGTCTCGCAGTTTCCAGTGCTCAGGTGAAGTCCTGTCTCATTTTTGCCGCCCTGCGGGGTGAAAGTGAGTCGTACCTGGAAGAACCCATTCTCTCCCGGGATCATACCGAAAACATGCTCCGGTACCTGGGGGCCAGAATCGAACGGTGGGAGCATCGGCTCACCGTGTTTCCGGCTTTTTCTCTGCCAGCAAAAGACTTTTGTCTTCCCGGGGATGCTTCTTCTGCCGCTTTTCTCATGGCGGCGGCCACCTTGGTTCGTGGTTCACGAGTGGTCATAGAAGATATGGGGCTCAACCCTACCCGGACCGGTTTTCTCACCTGTCTTCGGGAAATGGGAGGAGAAGTGAGCGTGACAGTGGAGGACGAGACATTCCAGGAACCACGGGGAAATGTCCTGGTGGAGAGTTCATCTTTGCGGGGGATGGAAGTGACGGAAGAAATGGTCCCGGGACTGATAGACGAAATTCCGATCCTGGCGGTCCTGGCCACCCAGGCGGTGGGGACGACGGTTATCTCCGGAGCAGCGGAATTGCGAGTGAAAGAGAGTGACCGGTTGCATGCCATTGCGGAAGGGTTATCTCGATTAGGGGCAGACATTTCTGAACGCCCCGATGGCCTGGTGATACAGGGGCCAGTTCATCTGCGGGGAGGGCGGGTAGCGAGTTACGGCGATCATCGCATTGCCATGAGCCTGATCGTAGCGGGAATGGTGGCCGACGATGAGGTGGAAGTGGAAGATATGGAGTGCATCGGGATCAGTTATCCCGATTTTTTTGACGATTTGAAAAAAATAAGGTATTCTGCCCCGAAAATAACCTGTGAACTGTGAATGGCAAACAGTAAACGGGGGAAGATTTGTTGAGAGAGAAGAGAAGGTGAGGGCCAGTCATGAAGGAGCATATTGCCATCGATGGTCCAGCTGGTGCGGGAAAGAGTACCGTAGCAAGAAAACTGGCGGAACGGTTGGGATACCTATACATCGATACTGGTGCCATGTACCGGGCGGTGACCTACGCCCTGCTCCGGGACCAGGTTTCCTATACTGAACCCGGTTCTCTGGACCAGGCATTGAAAAAAATAAATCTGCAGCTGACTCTGAGTGAACGGCTTCCTATGCTGTTTCTTGATGGGCAACGGCTCACCTGGGAACTCCGGGATCCTTTGGTGGATCAGCACGTTTCACCGGTGGCTCAGCTCCCTCCGGTCCGGCTCTATCTCCGAAAGCGGCAGCGAGACCTGGCTCTGTCTCAACGATCGGTAACCGAGGGACGGGATATCGGGACAGTGATCATCTCGGAAGCGGATTTAAAGATATTTCTCACTGCCCGTCCGGACATCCGTGCCCATCGGCGCTGGTTGGAACTGAAAGAGAAAGGGCGGACCATGGAATATACAGATGTTTTGATGAACATCCTGGAACGGGATTCCATCGATTCTTCGAGAACGGATGCTCCTCTGAAACAAGCACCGGATGCGATAGTGGTGGATACCTCGGATTTGGGTATGGAAGAGGTCGTCGAGTCATTGTACCAGATGGCTAGCAGGGTCCCCCTAGCATGAGAATCATCATCGCTCAACACGTGGGTTTTTGCCCCGGGGTGAAGAGAGCTTATGCCATGGCGGAAAAAGCCTTAGAAAGTGCCGCCTCCCCCGTCTATCTTTTGGGGGATCTGGTTCATAATCATCAGGCGGTTCAGATGTTAGAGGAACGCGGTGCTCATCGGGTCGATACGATAGAGGAGATTCCCTCCAGGGTAACCGTGGTCACCCGTTCTCATGGCTTAGAAAAAACTACGCACGAAGTCCTGCTGGAGAAGGGATGTACCATTGTCGACACCACCTGTCCTCGGGTGAAGAAAGTCCATCTCCTGACCAGCCAGCTGGAGAAGGAAGGGTTCACCATCATCATCCTGGGGGATCCGAAACATTCGGAAATCAAATCTCTGGTGAGCGAGCTGGAGAGATCTCCCGTGATTCTCAGCAAAGACCCGGTGACCTGGGAGCATGAAATCGGGAGTATACCGTTTTCTCAACGGTGCGTGGTGGTGGAACAGACCACCTTTCCCCGTACTCTCATGGAACGGTTTTGTTCCTTTTTACATTCCAGTCCCCGTTCAGATTTCTGTACTATCCGTGATACGCTTTGTCCAGAAACCGAATACCGGCAAAAAGAACTTGTTGCCCACATTCAGGAAGGAAAAATCGATACCATCATTATCCTGGGAGGGAAACACAGTT
>JAPLGF010000249.1 GCA_026390275.1 Candidatus Atribacteria bacterium | reverse complement strand
CGGAGGTTCGAATCCTCCCGCCCCAGCCATTCATAAGATATTCAGGACACCTGACATTCCAGCGCGACTGAAAAGGTCGCGTTTTGTTTTTGTAGACTCCGGCAGGGAGGGCAGCATGAGTTTTTCGAACTGGTGTTTTTGTGTTCTGGCGGCAGGTCTGGGGAAAAGAATGTATTCCTCGCAGCCGAAAGTGGTTCTCCCGGTCTTGGGGAAACCCCTGATCAATTATTTGCTTGATAAAGGGTTTCAGAATCATTTCGGCACGGTAATGACCGTCGTTTCTCCGTTTACCCTCCAGGCCATTCGGGGGGTGGTGGACCCGGAAGTAAAACTGGTGGTACAGGAGAACCCGTTGGGAACGGCGGATGCAGTGAAAAGCATCATTCCCTTTCTCGATGCCCAGGTGGAAAATGTTCTGGTGGTCTATGCTGATATGCCTCTCTTAGAAGAAAATACGCTCACCTCCTTGGTGACTTTTTTCGAAATGAAGAAAGTTCCGGTTGCTCTCCTGACTGCCAGTTCTCCGTTTCCCGGGAGTTTTGGCCGGGTGATCCGGGATGAGGGTGGGAATCCGGTTCGGATTGTAGAAGAAAAAGATTGTACCCCCGAGGAACAGGTGATTCACGAAATAAATTTAGGGATTTATGCTTTCCGGAAAGAGTTTCTTTCCCCCATCCTGTTTTCCATTGGGAATGCCAATGTTCAGGGTGAGTACTATTTGACCGATGTCCTGGAAGTGGCAACCACCCAACATATTTCCGGGGAAGTCATGACCGTTGAATGGGGTTCCCAGTTTATCAATGTGAATTCGCCCCGGGATTTTGCCGCGGTGGCGGGAATTCTGCGGGATAGAAAAAATGATTCCCTCCTGAATTTGGGAGTGAAGCTGGTTGATCCTCAGAATATCTATGTGGACTGGGAGGCAACCTGTGAACCTGATGTCTGGCTCTACCCGGGGACGATGATTGAGGGAAAGTCAGAAGTTGGAGCCGGTTCCCTCATCGGACCGTTTACTCGTCTTAAAAACACCCGGGTTGGGAGGGGGTGCCGGATAGAGTACAGTGTGGTGGAAGATTGCGTTCTGGAAGATGGGGTAACGGTGGGGCCTTTTGCTCATCTTCGCATGGAAAGCCGGTTGAGTCAGGGGACGCGGGTAGGAAATTTTGTGGAAATTAAAAAGTCAATCGTGGGAGCAGGGACCAGGGCACTTCATTTAAGTTATATCGGAGATGCTCAGTTGGGGAAAAAGGTGAATATTGGTGCCGGAACCATCACCTGTAATTTTGATGGCAAGAAAAAAAATCTTACGATCATTCAGGATGATGTTTTTATTGGGAGTAATAATTCCTTAGTTGCCCCAGTAACGATTGGGGAGGGGTCCTATACTGCTGCCGGGTCGACCATTACCCGGGATGTCCCGCCACTCTCGCTGGGTATCGGACGAGCCAAACAGGTGAATATCGAGGGATGGGTGGAAAAGAAAAAGAAACAGGAGATGACGGGGAAATGATTTGTTATTCCGAAATATCCCAGCATCTGAAGGTTTTCACAGGGAGAGCAAATTCTTATCTGGCGCAGGAAATCTGCTGGTATCTGGATGTTCCGCTTGGTCGTGCTGATGTGGGAAGTTTTCCGAATGGAGAAATTCGGGTTCGGATCGAAGAAAGTGTCCGGGGTTGTGATGTATTCATCGTTCAGCCGACGTGCCCTCCGGTCAACGATAACCTGATGGAATTGCTCATTATGATTGATGCCCTGCACCGAGCCTCCGCCAAAAGGATCACTGCGGTCATTCCCTTTTATGGATATGCAAAACAAGACCGCAAAACCAAAGGGAGAGAGCCGATTTCTGCCAAACTGGTGGCCAATCTTCTGGTCACCGCCGGGGTGGATCGGGTTTTAACCATGGATCTCCATGTTGGTCAGATCCAGGGTTTTTTCGATATTCCAGTGGATAACTTAGTGGCCCAATCATTGCTTTCCCGGTATTTTAAATCCAAGGTGCTTCCGGACGTCGTCGTCGTCAGCCCGGATGTGGGAGGAACCGCCCGGGCCCGGAACTTTGCTAATAATTTAGGAGTGGATCTGGCAGTGATTGATAAATACCGGCCCACCTATGCCGAAGTCCAGGTGATGGATGTGATCGGGAATGTTCAGGGGAAAATCGCCATTTTGGTGGACGATCTCATTGATACCGCCGGGACACTGGTAGAAGGAGCCCAGGCCCTGATTAAGCGGGGGGTGAAGGAAGTGTATTCCTGTGCCACCCATCCTGTTTTCAGTGATCCGGCCTTATCGCGAATCCTGCAATCGTGCATGAAAGAAGTGGTGGTCACGAACACCATCCCGTTTGATCAGGATTTCCTCCGGGAAAAAACCGGGGATAAGGTGAAAGTTTTGTCGGTGGCACCGATTTTCGCCGAAGCGATCAAAAGAATCTATGGAGAACTTTCGGTCAGTGATCTTTTTCTGTAACCTACCCGGGTAAAAATGTGGAACTGGGCTAAAACCGTGAATCGTGAGTCGTGAATCGTGAATCGTAAAAGATGGGGAATTGGGAAAGACAGTGAGAAGTGAATAGCTTAAAAAATCCCCTGATGGCACCAGGGTTTTAGCTGGGCATGGTTGTCTTTTAGGAACGTCATCCCCATTCCATGAGTGGGTTTGAACACGCGATAGAGCGGAGGGAATACCATGAATCAGAAAGAAACGGTCACCATTGTGATGGAAAAAAGAAGTGATACCGGGAAAGAGCACATGAAGAAATTGAGGAAGAGTGGTTGGGTTCCTGGGGTGTATTATGCCCGGGAAAGCAGCGGTGGTAACACCGAGCTGGTCAAGATCAAAGAGGCCGAGGTCAAAAGAGTGATGCGGATTCCGGGAGTTCATCACCATCTCCTGCAGATCTCGATTGATGGGGAAGTCCGTCGGGGAATCATTAAAGAAATTCAACGTAACCCGGTGAGAGAAGAAATCGTCCACATTGATTTCTATGGTGTGAAAGCGGATCAAAAGATCACCCTGACTGTACCGGTTATTATGAAGGGCGAAGCACCGGGAGTCAAAGCGGGGGGAGTTTTAGAAGCCGTGACGAAGGAGCTGGAAATTGAATGTCTTCCCGATTTCATCCCGGAATCCATCGAGGTCGATGTCAGCGGGTTGGAAATTGGAGATTCCGTTCATGTCAGGGAACTCAAAATACCGGAAGGGGTTTCTCTGTTTAAAAATATCGACGAAGTGATCGTAGTGGTGACCCCGCCAGAAATCATGGAAGAAGTCGCCCCAGCAGCTGCCGAAGAAGAGGAAATAACTGAACCGGAAGTCGTGAAGAAGAGTGAGAAAAAAGAGGAAGGAGCCGAGAAGTAAGTGTTCCTGGTGGTGGGACTCGGAAATCCCGGGGAAAAGTATCGGTTCAGTCGTCATAATACCGGTTTCCGGGTAGTGGATGCGCTCTGTACGCAATGCGGATGGAGATGGAAAAAGGGAAAGCTGGTCAGCTGGGCAAAAGGACCGGCATTTGATACCGGGCTGACGCTGGTCAAACCTCTCACCTTTATGAACGCGAGTGGTGAGGGGCTTTTCTCTTTTCTGAATAACCATCATGAAGCATATACCGAAATCGTCATCGTCCATGATGAAATGGATTTCCCTTCCGGGGTACTCCGCTTGAAAAGAGGTGGTGGAACAGCCGGTCATAAGGGGCTTCTTTCGATTGCTGATTTTTTTGATATACGAGATATGATTCGGGTTCGGATTGGTGTCGGGAAGCCGCTTCCGAAAGAAGAGGTCGTGGATTATGTCTTAGGGTGTCCGGTCGGGGAAGAGAGACAACTGATCGAAGAAGCGGAACACCGGGCAGTTGAGGCAATCGTTTTTTTGATCCAAAATGGAATTCAGAAAGCGATGACTCTTTACAATGTACGACCCCAGATAGAGTAGAATATGACTCCCAAAATACGGTGTGAAAATGTGGAATTGGGTAAAAATGTGGAATTGTGGAATTGTGGAATTGTGGAATTGGCTAAAACCGTGAATCGTGAGCCGTGAGTCGTAAAAGATGGGGAATTGGGAAGGAACGTGAGGATCACCTCTTTCTTCGGTCATGGTGAATTACCATTCACTTTTTTTTGATGGGAGTATCTTCAAAACATGGACACCAAGAAACGCGCGGAACTCATATCGACATTTTTCCAACCGGTCATTATTCCCGTTATTCTCTATCTCCTGGTGTCATTCCGGTATGCTTCCGGTAGTGATGCCCTTCTTTATTTTTTACTGGGGGTGGTTTTTATCACCATCGCTCCTGTTCTTCTTATCACCATCTTGACCAAGATGAAGATCATCTCCGATCCCGATATCCCGAACCGTCGGGAACGTTTCCTTCCCTACCTGATGATTGTATTGCTCTATCTCGTCGGCTTCTTTATTTTTTTTGTGATTCATGCCCCCGGTCAGATTCTCTCTATTACCGTCTCGTATATTCTGGTGACCCTGGTGGGGGCGCTGATATCTCTTTACTGGAAGATCAGTATGCACCTCGCCGGAATTGCCGGACCGATCACCGCCCTGGTTTTTTATGTCAGTCCATATTTTCTTCTCGCCTATCTGCTGCTCATTCCCCTGGGGTGGGCCCGTCTCACTCTTAAAAAACACAGCCTTTCCCAGATTATGGTGGGGAGCGCCTGTTCCATTTTTTTGACGTATCTCGTCATCCGATTTTTTGCATGAGACAGTACCTCCCAGATGAAACCTTCCCTCTCACCAACAGACAGGATCAAACATGACTCCCAAAAGATTTGAACTTCCCCCCGCATTGATCGAATTGCTCATCCACCATCGATCACTCCATCTGATAACCATTCCCCCTCTTCGTCCGGTGT
>JAPLGF010000282.1 GCA_026390275.1 Candidatus Atribacteria bacterium | reverse complement strand
AAATCCGGGCATTTGAGAAATCTTTGGAATGGGGAGATAAAATACCGCTGGGAATTCTCTATTCCCATCTCAGGCCAGTGTATTCTGAAAAAATCGAGGAAAAAACTGGGAGAAAAAACTTTCTCTACCGGCAAAGGGAAGGCAAGGAAATCCTGAAAGCTGAAGGTACTTTCTTTCAGTAAATTGTCATTCACGCCCCCTTATTTCTCTGTTCCCGGCGTTGAAATACGGTGCCACCGGGAACGGAGAAAATCACGCCTCGTGTTTAGTGAATAGTTGGTGCACACTTCACTACGGTAATGGGGATACAGGTTTTCTTAATCATTTCCACTGCCACACTTCCTAAAAAAATACCGGCAATCCCGGTTCTCCCGTGGGTCCCCATAACAATGAGATCAACGCTGTTCTCCTCGGCATGTTTGACGACTTCTTCTGCTGGTTCTCCCACTGAAACCTCGAAAGAAACCTTTTCTTCATCTTGAAAAGTATCGCAGTTATTCATAAATTGTTGTTTCATATCGCTCTGAATCTGATTGACCACATTTTCCCAGGGATTTCCGGGGATAGAAGTCAGGGCATTCACCTCGGCCATGGTAAAAACGTGCATTAAGGTCAATCGGGCACCGAATACCTGGCAGAAAAACGAGGCTTCTTTAATTGCGAGATCGGAAAACTGGGAAAAGTCCGTGGGAACAAGAATGTGTTGTATTTTCAATCTCGAATCCCTCCCTTTTATGGGTGATGAAAGATGTAGCTTCCTTAAGAAAAAAACCATTCTTTCTAAAAGATTATCCGTTCATTTTCCAAAATGCAAGCCATGATCGTACCGGAAGGGAAGGTTTTTTTACCAGGGTGATGTTTCCTTTATTACTGGTTTTTTAAAAGAGATTTTTTAGGAGAAATTCAATTTATGTTACAATAAACAGACCATCAGGTCGGTTCCTGGCGTTATCAGAGTCCTGAAAAATTGTTCTTTTACCCGAAATAACATGGTCATCTCTTTTTGAGTTTTTTTGGAGTAGAAAAATATGAACGATGATCAACTGGAATAACTGAAAAATCAAGAGATGAAGCGAGGTTTTGTGTTCCGGCAATTTCGGATGGGTATCATCAGAAAAATCAATTTAAGGGAGCGAATACCGTGCGGAATTTTATTAATATTTTTCGTTTACAACGTCATCTCCGTTATTTAGATCGGGAGATGGGAAGAGTTTTTGCTGAACTGGGGAAGCAAGTGTATGGTTTGATACAAAACAAAGATCTGGAACGGGAAGATCTCCGGGAAAAATATCAAGAAATCACCTCCTTTGGAGAGGAAATAGATCTGGTTTTGGAAGAAATTCATTGCGAAAGTGGCGGGAAATCAAGAAAAAAATGTATTTCTTGTGGAAAGCACATCGATGAGGGTGCTCGTTTCTGTTCGTATTGTGGTGGGGAACAGAAAGCGAAAAAGAACGGGGGTCCGGAATGATCGAACGATATAGCTTACCTCAAATGACCAGGATCTGGTCGGATGAACACCGGGCCGAGATCTGGTTGAAAGTGGAAATACTGGCCCTGGAAGCGTGGGAAAAAGTGGGTCTTCTCTCCCGCGATGACCTGGAAAAAATTAAAAAAAATGCCTCTTTTTCTCTGGAGCGAATGAGGGAGATCGAAAAAATAACCCATCATGATGTAATTGCCTTCTTGACCAGTATTTCCGAAAAATGCGGTCCAGAGTCCCGCTTTCTCCATTTTGGAATGACCTCCTCCGATATGCTGGATACGACCCAGGGGTATGTGATGAAGGAGTCAGCTGATCTTCTCCTGGAAGATTGCATTCAAGCAATGGAATCCATCCGAAAAAAAGCCCTGGAACATCACTCTACCTTGATGGTGGGAAGAACTCACGGTGTTCATGCCGAACCAACGACCTTCGGTCTCAAATTGGCGATGTGGTATACCGAAATGGGTCGCAATCGGGAACGTCTGGTCCATGCTCGGGACATCATTGGGGTGGGAAAAATCTCCGGAGCAGTGGGCAACTTTGCTAACGTATCTCCCCAGGTGGAAGAGTATGTCTGTCAAAAATTGGGTTTACAGCCAGCAGAAGTATCTACCCAGATTGTCCAGCGGGACCGGTATGCCGAATTTGTATGGGCCATGACGATGGTGGGGACGTCGCTGGAGAAATTTGCTTTGGAACTCCGGAGCTTACAGCGGACGGAAATACGAGAAGTCGAAGAGGGATTCTCTCGCGGTCAGAAAGGATCCTCCGCCATGCCCCATAAAAAGAATCCCATAACTGGAGAACAAATCTGTGGTTTGAGCCGTGTCCTCCGGGGAAATCTGTTGGTTGCCATGGAAAATATTCCCCTCTGGCATGAGCGGGACATTTCCCACTCCTCGGCGGAGCGAATCATCCTTCCGGATTGTTGCCTTCTGACTGATTACCTTCTTCACACCTTCATTCGGCTCATCGACCACCTGGTGGTCTATCCGGATCATATGAAAAAGAACCTGGAACAGAGCCGGGGCCTGATCTTTTCCGAACGAGTGTTGCTGGAACTGATCAAAAAAGGACTCACCCGTGAAGAGGCCTATACGCTGGTTCAACGGTCAACCCTTAAAACTTGGGAGAGCGGGACACTATACTTTTTAGACGTCCTTTTAAGCGATCCAGAACTGATGCAGTATTTTCACCGGGAGGAATTAGAACGGCTCTTTGATTATGCTCATTATCTCCAGTCGGTCGATACTATTTTTCGCCGGACCGGACTCACGAAGGAGTGAAAATGATGGGTGAACACTGGACGTATGAAAAAGCGGGTGTCCATATCGATCTGGCAGATCAAACCGTGGAGCGGATCAAAGTCCTGGTTGAAAAGACCGGGAGGCCTGAAGTCATAGCCGGAGTGGGGGGTTTTTCCGGTGTTTTCCGGTTATCGGGTGGGGGATCGTCTCCCTGCCTGGTGGCGGGAACCGACGGAGTGGGAACGAAACTTAAAGTTGCCTTTGCTCTGGGTCGGCATGATACCGTGGGAATCGATTTAGTTGCGATGTGTGTGAATGATGTCCTCTGTGTGGGAGCAGAACCACTTTTCTTTCTCGATTATTTTGCGTGCGGTACGCTGGATGCTGACACCCTGGAAGCGGTGGTAGGAGGAGTGGCGGAGGGGTGCCGGATGGCCGGCTGCGCCCTTTTGGGAGGCGAAACTGCGGAAATGCCCGGAATGTATCTTCCGGGAGAGTATGATCTTGCTGGTTTTACTGTGGGGTTGGTGGATGAAAAGAAGATGATTGATGGCCAATCCATTCGACCGGGTGACCTGGTATTGGCCCTTCCGTCTTCTGGTCTTCACAGCAATGGTTTTTCGTTGGTAAGGAAAGTACTGGATACAGCTGGCATTAGCTACGATGCCATTATTGATGGACATCCGGTGGCAGATGAGTTGCTTCGACCCACCCGGATTTATACCCGTCCCGTCTTGTCGCTTATCCAGCAGGTTCCGGTCAAGGGTATTGCCCATATTACCGGAAGTGGGATACCAGGAAATGTCCCCCGGATTCTCCCTCCCGGTTGTGGAATTCGTATCGATCGAAAATCAATATCCCTTCCCTGGATTTTTTCTATCATTCAGCAGCTGGGAAATATTCCCGACCAGGATATGTGGAAGACTTTTAATATGGGAATTGGTCTGGTTCTGATCATTGGGAAAAATGATCTTACCAGCACCCTGCATGTTTTATCTGAAAAAGGGGAACATCCCTGGATTTGTGGGGAAGTCATACCAGGGGAAAGGAAGGTGGATGTGGTTGGATGAGAAATCGTTCGTCGTCCTTGTCTCCGGGCGGGGGAGTAATCTTCAAGCTTTAATTGAAGCAACGAAGCTGGGATTTATTTCTGGTTCTCTTTCTCTCGTCATCAGTGATACACCAGGTGCCTATGCTCTCAAGCGGGCGGAAAAGGAATCCATCCCCACCTGCCTTTTAGATTACCAAACATTTTCCGGGAAAAAGGAATACGAAACAAGTCTCCTTTCGGTCTTGGAACAAGTGAACCCATCCCTCATCTGTTTGGCCGGTTATATGCGGATGGTGGGGAGAACGATCGTTTCCCGTTTTCGGTACCGGATTTTGAATATTCATCCCTCACTCCTTCCGTCTTTTCCGGGTCTGGAAGCGCAGAGACAGGCAGTGGAATACGGAGTGAAGGTGAGTGGTTGTACCGTCCATCTTGTCGATGAAGGTATGGATACGGGGCCGATCATTGGGCAGGCAGCAGTTCCGGTGCACGATTCCGATACGGTGGAATCACTTTCTGAACGCATACTGGAACAGGAACACCGGGTTTATCCGGAAGCAGTCCGGTTATTTCTGGGTAATAAGCTGGAAATTATGGGAAGAATGGTCAAGATAAAGGAGTGAGTAGTATGAAAGTTATGCTCATTGGTGGTGGGGGAAGAGAGCATTGTATCGCCTGGAAGGTGGCACAGAATGGAGACGTGGATGAACTGTATTGTATTCCCGGTAATGGGGGGATGGGTCCGCTCGGAACGAACCTTACCCTGCGAAATACAGAGGAGATGTTGCGTTTCGCACAGGAAAAGAAGATTGATCTTACCTTGGTCGGACCGGAAGCCCCCCTGGCTGCTGGTATCGTGGACCTTTTTTCCGGGAAGGGGTGTCCCATTATGGGACCGGACAAGAACGCGGCACAACTCGAATCCAGCAAGGTGTATGCCAAATCCTTTATGCAAAAGTATTATATTCCGACCGCTCATTGGGAGGTCTTTCAGGAGGTCTCCCCAGCTATCTCTTTTCTTCGCGGGGAAAAGGATTTCCCCCTGGTTATTAAGGCTGATGGTCTGGCTTCCGGAAAAGGAGTATTTATTGTGGAAGACCAGGATGAAGGGGTCGAGGTATTGGAAGACATCATGAAAGCAAAAACGTTTGGTAACGCCGGAGATCGAGTGATTATCGAGCAATACTTAGAAGGGGAAGAAGCCACCCTCATGCTCCTCTTTGATGGGGAGACCTATCTCATCCTCCCCTCTTCCCAGGATCATAAACGGGTAGGAGATGGCGATGTGGGACCGAATACCGGAGGAATGGGCGCCTATTCTCCGGCACCGGTGGTGAGTGACAAGATTCTTCAAAAAATTGAAAAGGAGATCATTCATCCCTTGGTGGAAGGAATCCATCAAGAGGGGCTTCATTACCGGGGTATTATTTACCTCGGACTGATGATTTCGAAAAAGAAGGATGTTTCGGTTCTGGAATTCAACGTTCGGTTGGGTGACCCCGAATCACAGGTGGTTCTCCCTCGTTTAAGAAACGATTGGATCGAAATCAATCTGGCGATTTTGAAGGGCGAACTTCATACCATCCATTTGGACATCACGCCACAACCCATGCTGGGCGTGGTGCTCACCAGTCGGGGATATCCCGGGCAGTTTGAAACCGGGAAACAAATCGAAGGCCTGGAATTATTTACCAATGACCCTCGGAGTTCTGTTTTGGTATTTCATGCTGCCACGGAAGAAAGAGAAGAAGTCATTTATAGCTCGGGAGGACGGGTTCTGAACGTCTGTGCTTTTGGTGAAGATCTCAAGCAAGCGGCCCAGAATGCATATAATGGAGCAGGAAAAATACGTTTTGAAAACATATATTACCGCCATGATATTGGATACCGGGCGTTCCATCGGGAGGAGTGAGATATGTCAGTTTATGTGGTTATCGGCAGTCCCCATGATCAGGAATATGCCAAAGAGTGTACTACTCTCCTGCGAGAGTTCGGAATTGCCTACCGGCTTTTTGTCGCCTCTGCCCATCGTTCTCCGGAAAAGATCGATCAGATTATCCAGGAAATGGAGAAAGAAAATGTGCAGGTGGTGATTGCCATGGCAGGATTTGCTGCTCACCTTCCCGGCATTCTGGCGTCAAAAACTTTGTGTCCGGTGATCGGTGTCCCCCTGGATTCTTCATCTCTTTTAGGATTGGATGCTCTTTTTTCGATCGTGCAGATGCCAGCCGGGATTCCCTGTGCTGGGGTGGGGATCGGGAAGTCAGGGGCTCGGAATGCCGCTCTTTTAGCGGTGGAAATTGTCTCCCTTACTGATCCGGCTTTGAAAGAGAGACTTCGCATCTATCGAGAGGAACAAAGGTTAGCCTTGGAACGTGCCAGTCAAGATATAGAAAGGCAGGAATGAGAGAGGGGAAAACCCCTCTCTTCGGAGAGGGGTAGGAGTTTTTAGACCCGGGTCTTTTCTGCTTTTTCCTGGGTTTCTTTCTTTTCTACTTTTTCCTGGAGATTATCAATGTATTCTTTTCTCTCTGTTCGGTAATCTTTGTAATAGATGGTCCCTTTATAGTTGTTCTCCCAGAAATCGTCGGCTAACTTTTTATAGGCAGCGGAATATTTGTCGATATCGTCCTTTAATTCATGGATGATGGTATCTGCTCCTTCGTGGCTGGGACGGGCACCATATTTTTCCACCGCCTGCCGTAAAGATTCGGGAACATCGATGAGCATGCAGGGACGCATCAGATTGTTATCATACGGCTGATCTTCCTGGATAGCTCGGAAGAAGGGTGAGGAGAAGACTTCTTTTAGACTCTTATCTTTGATGTTATCGACGGTAAAATGGCAAAAAACGCAGGGTTCAACATCCCCGGCATTATTAATATGGAAGTACCGTCTCCCTCCGGCTAAACATCCACCAACGTAGGGACCGTCATTCCAGAAATCTCCGATGAAAATGGGCTTGTCATACCGGAGATGATGAACATGATCCCGCAGGACGAGACGCTGTTCCGGTGTAGGCATCAAGCTGACATCCGGTTTTTTACCTACCGGAACATAGGTGAAGTACCATCCAAAACTGGGGCCTTTATTGATGAGATTATCCATGAATTCATCGCTGCATACCAACTCGGTGTTTTTGCTGGTGGCGGTAATGGAGAATCCGAAAAGTACTCCTTCGTCCCGGAGTGCTTCCATGGCACCCATGATTTTTTTATATGTTCCTTTTCCTCTTCGAGCATCGGTTTCTGCTTCATATCCCTCGACGCTGATGCAGGGATACACATTTCCCATCTTGGATAACCGTCTCGCCAGGTCCCGGTCGATGAACGTTCCGTTGGTGTAGACTTGGAAGGAGATTTCTTCATGTTTTTCCATGAGATCGACGTGTTCCTTCCGGAAGAAGGGCTCTCCCCCGGAAAAGGTCAAAAAATTCATGCCTATTTCGTTGGCTTCAGTGAAGATCCGATCCAAGTTTTCTATGGGCATGTCGCTTTCTTTCCGATATTCTCCGGCATAGCATCCGTAGCAGTTGAGGTTGCACCGCATGCTGGGGCTCACCACGAAGAAGAATGGTACCTGGCAACCGAGTTCTTTTTCTAATTTTTGTCTTTTTGGAACTCCCAGTAGGATACTTTTCACAATGAGATTTTCGATGAGTTTCTGTCTCACATTGGGGTGGGTTTCCTGGAGCACTCGACGGGCTAAAACAATTTGCGGCCGCTTTTCCTCAAACATCTGGCGAAGGCCCCGAATCTGGTCGCGATAGTATTCAATCGGTGTCAACTTTTCCGCAAGATAGGTGAGCTTGATGATGGTTTCATCAGAAGCGTTTCGTAAAGAACCGACCATTGCTTTGACCACCTGTTCAGTACCAAAAGCTTTTATTGAATCAAAAGTACCCATTGCAAGACCCTCCCTCAAAATACGTATTCTCATTATACCATATCATGTAAAAACCACCCTCTTGTGAGTCATTTTTTCCTGGTTTTATTTCTGGGTATGGGAATATTTTAAATAATTT
>JAPLGF010000269.1 GCA_026390275.1 Candidatus Atribacteria bacterium | reverse complement strand
TCTTATCCCCGTCCATGGCCGAAACCGATCAGGACGGTTCCGGCACCGGTGAGGACGGTGCGTAAATCGGCGAGGTCTAAGTTGATGTCTTGAGCAGAAGAAATGAGGTCGGTGATTCCCTTGACTGCCTGGTAGAGAACAAAGTCTGCTGATTTAAAAGCTTCCTGGAAGGAGGTATCCTTCTTGGCAATCTGCAAAAGACGATCATTGGGAATGACGATCAGGGCATCAACCACTTTTCGCAGCGCTTCGATCCCTTCTTCCGCCTGGGTTCGCCGTTTTAACCCTTCAAATTGAAACGGTTTGGTGACGACTCCAACGGTGAGAGAACCGGCTTCTTTGGCTTGCTGGGCGATGACGGGACTGGCACCGGTTCCGGTTCCTCCCCCCATGCAAGCAGTGATGAATACCAGGTCGGAACCATTGACCAGGGTGTTGATTTTGTCTTTATCCTGCCTGGCGGCTTCTTCCCCGATCCGGGGATTCCCACCGGTTCCTAACCCCCTGGTAGTACCCATTCCAATCTGGAGCTTCTCGGTCGCCAGAGATTTTTTCAGAGATTGGATGTCGGTATTCACCACGATCAGGTCCACTCCCTCCAACCCGGATTCGGCCATCTGGTTAACGGCGTTATTTCCTCCCCCACCGACTCCGATGACTTTAATGATCGCTAATCGTTCGCTAGCTTCCACCCGTTTTGGCTTAGGAACTGGTATTTTTTTGGGGGTTTTATCTGGTGATGCTTTTTCCTCGGGAGGTTTAACCGGAACCTCCGATTTCTGGTCGACGCCTTTTGTGGTATCCCGGATGAGCTCCCTTTTAAAGTCTATTCGTTCGGAAAAGCCCCTTTTCAGGCTTTTCTTTTTCAAGTTCAATCACCTCTTTTGCCAGTGAAAGGTAATCCTGTGCTCCACTTGATTCCGGTTCATACTCCATCACCGGGATACCGTGACTGGACGATTCAGCAAGAGCAATATTTTTATGGATGATGGTTTTAAAAGTTTTTTCCCTAAAGTATTTACTTATTTCATCCATGACTTCCCGAAAAAGATTGGTACGGACATCAGCAAGAGTGACCAAGACGTGGATATCGGGATTGTGTTTCAGATTCTCTCGCATCATCTCCATGGTTTCTACGAATTCCTGGATTCCCCGAAGAGCAAAAAAGTGGGGTTGAATGGTGACAATCACCTCACGGCAGGCTTTCAGGGCATTAATGGTGAGAATGCCAAGGGAGGGCGGACAATCAATGAGAATAAAATCAAACTGGAGCTGGGATTTCTGGATTCCCACATTGAGAAAGTCTTCCCGCCCCAGTTTATCAATGAGTCGGTACTCCTCCCCGGCTAAGTCGATGTTGGCAGGAGCGATAGAGAGATTGGGCGTCCTGGTGGGAATGACAATATCAGAGAGTTCCAGGTGGAAAGGGCTACGGGGAGGTTCCAAAACATTCAGAATGGATTTATTGATTTCGTTTGGCTCAAAACCAAGACCCAGGGTAGAATGTGCCTGCGGATCCATGTCGATGATGAGAACCCGAAAGGCATGGATGGCCAGCGATGCCCCTAAGTTAATACAGGTCGTGGTTTTGGCGACCCCTCCTTTTTGGTTAGCAATCGCAATGATCCTCATGTTTCCTCCTTGCCCCACGAAAAACAACCTCAACCGTTAGAAGTGGTTTTTGCGTCCCCCCCGGAGGGTTCTTTTACACTTCCCGGGGGGGACGCAAAACGAGGATATTGTCCTACGTGTATGGTAACCGTCGAACAAAAAAGCGTCAAGCATCCAGCGAGGCAAGTGAGGTTTCTTTCTCCTTGAGCTCGAAAAAAAACCCTTTAATCTTTTTCGGGATCCTCTTTCATCAGGTCGGCCACATCGGAGCTCTTTTTCAGCAGGGTGAGAGCAGTGGAACCAAGTTTCACCACGATTGCGGCATAGAGTGTTTCAGTCACCAATAATTGAGCGACCCGGGATACCGTCGCCTCACCGAAGAAAGGAGAATCTTCGCAAGCAGTGGTATAGATGATGGTATCGGCGAAATGGGCTAACGGTGAGGACTGATAACTGGTGATGGCGACGATGGAAGCCCGATTCTTTTTCGCTTCCCGAGCAGCCTGATTGAGATGTTGAATGTTCCCCGAGTTGGAAATGGCGATCACCACATCTTTGGGGCTGGCAAAACTGGCGGAAACGAGCTGAGTGGTGCTATCCATGTATAGAAAACATGGTAGATCCAAACGGACCAGGCGGAGATAAAAACTAATCCCGGCAACATTCGAACCACCCGCGGTGTAGATCAATATCTTGTTCGCCTGGATGATTTTATCCACTACCTGGGCCAGGTCGTTTTTATTGAGCTGGCGGTTGGTGTTGTTCGAAACCTCCTGATGGGCCTGGAACACCTTTTGAACGATGGTTCCAATGTCGTCCTGAAACAGAATTTCCCCGTACACCGTTTCATCTTCAGTGATGGCTCCCATTTCGTGGGCCAGTTGAATTTTCAGTGCTTGAAAATTCTTCATCCCCACTTTCTGGGAAAAACGGGTCAAAGATGATTCACTGACCTGACACACTCTCGCCACTTCGTTGATGGTCATATGAATGAAATCGGAAAAATTCTCCATCAAATAATCGGCAATCTTTTTCAACGAAGGGGTATACGAAGAATAATTACTCCTGATTTTAATAATCAGTGGAAGTTTATTGTGTGGCAAGGGAGTCCCCCCATTTCTTATTAAAGATTTTTTACTTTTGAATCCGCCTTTGGATTCAAATTTTTTAGATTTCCCTATCTCAGATTGTTTCATGAAGTTCATTCTCTCTGAAAAGAATTCTAATTTCAGATAATTAATTCTATTTAAGAGTAGAAGAAAAAAGCAGAGTTGTCAATATTATCAGATCAAAAGTCCGGCATTCTTATTAAAAATATTTTCAACCCGTTTGTTATGAATATCGGTAAAAACTACTCAAAAAAGCATTGAAAATCTTCATGAAACGGGTTTCGGGTGAGTGAGTAGCTGAGGGCACGGCATCCATAACATTCTGGAACCTGACAGGTCTGGCACTTCCCTTCCAGGAAGCGATGGTCACGAACTTTTTGTAACAGTACGGAATGATCGAGGACCGACCAGAGTCCATCAGAGAGAATATTTCC
Organism: Candidatus Atribacteria bacterium; assembly: GCA_026390275.1. Taxonomy (GTDB): domain Bacteria; phylum Atribacterota; class Atribacteria; order Atribacterales; family Atribacteraceae; genus JAPLGF01. The sequence goes on along the minus strand of JAPLGF010000269.1, from coordinate 10,996 downwards.
CAGGGGATAGACGAATCGCCGGCAGGGATAGAGGGTTCCATCCGGCATGATGCACAGGGCTTCATTGAGATTGCACAGTGCCCCGAGAACATCCCGATCACGACCCGTCTGAACCCAGAAAGCCCGGTACGGAATGAGCTCATCGGGGGTGGCATCTAAGTCGGAAAGGTCGATGACCCGCTGCAGCACTTTTTTCCAGTCCTCCTTTCCCAGAACCGCGTCCTTCATTTCTTTTCCCTGTCCCTCGGGGATAAACCGTTCCAGGATCAAACCATTGATTCCCAGGACTTCCGTCAGGATAAACATCGACTCCAATTCCTCGACGTTATTTTTCTGGAGGGTGAACATCAGGGCGGTGGCGAATCGACTGTGCGTCTGGATCAATCTTATCCTGTCTACAATTGTCTGAAAAGTCCCCTTTCCACGGATGGGATCATTTGTCCAGGCCGTTGCCCCCTCTAAGGAAAGTTTCAGAGTGGACAGTTTCTGATAGCGCTGGAGCAGTTGAAGATAGTCATCGTCGAGCAAAAGACCATTGGTGATGATCATCAACTCTTCTACCTGGGGGCTGTTTTCTAAGAATTGCATCAGGGTGAATAACACTTCTCGTTCAAGAAGAGGCTCTCCCCCGGTGAGGTTGATGCAGGTGGTGTACGATCGATCTTTCAATTCGGAACAGACCTTCTCCGCGATACGCAACACGGTTTTTTCATCTGGTTTCTGCCTGTATTCTGACTGATAACAGTGACGACAACGGAGATTACACCGGTCGGTGATATGCCATTGAAAATTGAACATCTTCTTCTCAATATTCATAAATCTCTCCTGGAAATGAGGTTGAGTGGGGCTTTACCCTTTGACTGCACCTCCGGCCAGTCCTTGCACCAGTTCTCTTTCGATCAGCATGAAGAGTATGACCACCGGAATGAGAGCCAGAAATGCCGCCGCCATCAAGTATTGCCACTGAACAGCCCAGCGGCCGATAAAATTATACAGACCCAGGGTGAGTGGTCTCTTTTCCATGGAGGTGATGAAGGTCAGGGCGAACATGAATTCGTTCCAGGCAGAGATAAAAGTATAAATCACGGTGGTCACTACCCCGGGCATGGCTATGGGGAGCAGGATCCGGGTGATGGTCTGAAAACGGGAACACCCGTCGATGAGAGCGGCTTCTTCAATTTCCTTGGGGATTCCCCGGAAATAGCCACTCAGGAGCCAGATCGCGAATGCCAGGGTGAAGACTCCGTTGGTCAGAATGAGGGCTAAAAGATTATCCAGGAGACCAAGCCGGGAGATCACCTTGAAGAGGGATATGACCACGATGAGGGGTGAGAACATTTGTACGATTAGAAAAAGGTACATCATGAAGTTCTTTCCGACAAAGCGAAGTCGGGCGATAGCATAGGCAGCCGGGATGCACAGGAGCATATTGATGATGGTGGTTCCGACGGCGACGATGAAGCTGTTTTTAAAGTACGATCCTAAGGGATATTTTCCCCAGATATCGGAGAAATTCGTCAGATGAATGGTTTGGGGAATCCAGTGGGGTGGATTGGCGTACACTTCTTTCACCGGTTTTAAAGAAGTGGAAATCATGACAAAGAAAGGGAAAAGGAGGACGAGAAGCAGAAAGATCACCAGGGGGTAAACAAGATAGTAAGTGCCTCTACTCCTCATATCTACTGTACTCCTTCCCGGAAGTAGTTTCGGGCATAGAAGATACTGACCACCATGAGGATCACAAACGTGATGACCGCCATGGCAGCGGAAGGTCCGAATTTAATATACTGGAAGGCATATTTATAGATATAGGTGATCAGGATATCGGTGGAGTTGGCCGGACCGCCCTTGGTGAGGATGTAAATCACGTTAAAATCGTTGAATGTCCAGAGAATGGACAGGAGAGTGGCGACGGTGAGTACTCCACCGAGCAGCGGAAGGGTTACGAAACGGAACTTGAATAGGGAAGTGGCTCCATCCACTTCGGCGGCTTCGTATAACTCCTGGGGAATGGCCTGCAGACCGGCTAAGAAAACCAGGGCCATGAAGGGGATCCCACACCAGATATCCACCCACATATTGGCAAAGAAAGCGGACCGGGGGAACGCCAGCCACACCGGAGGATTGAAACCCAGGAAACGCAGAGTGTAGTTCAGAAGACCAAAATCATTATTGTAGGTCCATTGCCAGAGCATGGCACTGATGGGAATGGAACTGGCCCAGGGGATGATGATCAAAGTACGGGCCAACTTCCGCCCTTTAAATTCGACGTTCAAAAGCAGGGCAATAACCAGGCCGATCGCGGTTTTGGCGGCCACCGCCAGGGCAGTCCATAAACAGGAACGGACGATAACAGATCCAAATTCCGGGAGCTTTAAGAGAGACTCAAAGTTACCGGTTCCAAAAAATCCCACCAAGTTTCCCAGCTTGTTCACTTTGAAGAAGGACATCAGAATAACGAAGACAATGGGATAGAACATGAAGACGATAAGAAAAACCGCTGCCGGGAGCAACAGGAGATAGGCTAACCGGGATTCCGTTGTCCAGATTTTCCCTTTTTTATACATCATGAACCCCTCTTCTGCCCCGAAAATACCGTGAGTCGCGAATCGTGAAAGATTTGTGGAATTGTAGAATTGGAAAAGACACCTTCCCCAATGCCCTACCCAGAAAATGATGTTGAAGTCCTGGGGAAGGAGGAATATCCCCCCCCTCCTTCCCCAGGAGCACTTATTTTGTGGCTCGCAACGCATCAATGGCCGCTGCGGCATCATCCATTGCCTGTTTCACTTCCTTCTGGCCCAGGAATGTGGCTTCGATATTGTCCCAGATCAGATCGTTACATTCCGGCCATTCCGCCATGAGTGGCCAGGGTTTCGCCCCGGCAATCTGTTGTACCATGACTTTATATACCGGAGTTTGGAAGAACTCATTGCTGGCTAAAGATTTGGTCACCGGTGGGAATCCCACCAGCTTGTCGAACTGCAGCCTCCACTCGTCCGAATAGAAGAAATCCAGGAATTTGGCTGCTTCCGCTTTGACCTTGGAATCCTTGAACATCACCATGGCGTCGGTCACGATGAGCGAACTCTGGGGTTTCCCTTCAAAGGGCGGGATGGGGGCGACATCCCATTTAAAAGGAACTTTGGTCTGATTCAGTAATGAAGCACCAAAACCACCAGTCATCATGATGGCAGCGTTTCCGGAGATGAAGAGGTTCTGCACTTCATCTCGCTTGTAGGCGGTGACACCGGGCTGGGTGACCTTATACTTATTGACCATGTCGTTCATGAAGCTGAGGGCACCTATGCCCGCTTCGTTATTCACGGCACACTTTCCATAGCTGCCATCTTTATTGAAATCGAAGAAGTACCCGCCGTTGGCAAATAGGAAATAGGCGTATTCGGTCAATTCCACGTACTTTTGACCGGTCATGGCAATTCCGTAAAACTTCTTCTCGGGATTGGTGACTTTCTGGAGCATGGTGAGCATTTCCTGCATGGTTTCCGGTACCTTGCCCAAAACATCGGACCGCCAGTACATCAAGCGGGTTCCGGCAGCCACGGGAAGGCCGTACACCACACCCTTGATTTTCCCTTCAAACAGGGCCGGGTCGATATTATCCAGCAGGCTCTTACTGAGATGCTGCTCGATTGGTTCCAGTACCCCCATTTCCATCAGTTCCAGGATCCAGCGGGTCCCGATAACGGAAAGGTCCGGAGCATTTCCCCCGGCGATGAAGGTGACCAGGCGGTCATGGAACTCGTTCCAGGGTGTCGAGATGATTTCCAGTTCGGTCCCCGGGTTGGCTTTTTCGAAGGCAGCCTGGAGATTGGTGGCATATTCCGGTGTTAAGCCATCGTACTCTGCCCACATGACCCGAACTTTGGCGGCATGGGCAGCAAATGCCAGCCCGATAACCAGGGTGACGATAAGCATGATTCCCCATATCGATTTTTTCATAATTGAGCAACCCCCCTTTTCATTTTATAAATCTTTCCCTTCGGAGTATAGAAAATGGTACTCCTACCGACTTCCTTCACCTCCTTCAGTCGTATTTATTTTCATTATACCCCCATGCTCATGATACAATCAAGATTATAAGAAATATTTGCCAGGAGGGCGTGCAAAGAATGATGATAAGGAGGAATGACTTCGGCAATGAGATAATCATCATACCCGGCGTGATGCAGGGATTGCATCACCGCCGGAAAGTTTACATCGCCTTCTAAGGGGATACAGAACCCATTGATGTTTCCCACCGAAAGCTTAAAATCTTTGGCATGGACGGTGACGATGCGCTCTCCCAGGATGTCGATCCACTGTTCCGGATAGCCAGAGATCAGGACGTTCGCGGTATCGAAATGAATTTTGACTGATGGTTCTCCGATTTCGTCGACAAAGGACCGAAACTCAACGGGAGACAGGAAGAGCTTATTCCACACATTTTCCAAACCCAGGGCAACCCGGGTTCCCCGGGCAAAAATGGCGAGTTCGGTGATCGATTGTTTCGCCAGCTTCATGGCTTCTTCATACGGAACCACCTCTGATGCCGGGTCCCAGGGAACGCTGACATACCCGGGAATGATCAGAACGGAAGATGCCCCCAGGGCATCAGCCATCTCCACTCCTCTCTTCCCCACCTCGAGGGCCTTTTTCCGAATCGATTCATTCGGCGATGCCAGATTATACTTCCACAGTACGCCCAGGGCGATACTTCGAATCGCGATGTTCTTATCCCCCGCCATGCCCTTGATTTCCTGAAGTACCTCACTTCCCAAACTGAGAGGAAACACTCCTTCCTCATCCGGGCAAAGCTCTACTCCATCGAATCCGTGCATCGCGGCTTCCGTAATGAGATCCGGAATGGGATAATTCCCTGGGAATGCCCACTGATTAATTCCTTTTTTCATGTTGTTGAGCCCCTTTCCACCGTGATATTGATATCATATCTTTCATCAATTTCCCCATTCCCCCTTTTTTCACCTTCACGGAACGATCTGCACTTTCATATGATCCGGATTGTCATAGATTTCATGGAGCCCTTTCCCGAAATCTTCTAAGGGGAAGGAGGCAGAGAGGAAATTTTTCACTTTGATTTTACCGGAACCGAGGAGATTGATGGAATACTGCATGGTTTTCTTGGTGGCAAATGAACTCACCACGTGAATGTCACGGCGGAAGATATCCAAGACGGTTACCTTCACTTGCTTTCCGACCCCCTTTTTAGATATCATTATCTCATATGAACAACCGGGATATCCCACCAATCTTCACAATTTTACAGGAAAATAAAAAAAGATGGCAAGATTCTACCCTGGAAAGTTTAGAAAAAGATCCCTTTATTATCCTGACGGGATGTATTCTGAGCCTTCGAACCAAAGATCCCCTCACTCTGGTGGTAGCGAAGCGTCTTTTGGGGATAGCCCGGACCCCGGAGCAAATACTGCAGATACCGGAAGATACCCTTTCGGAAATCATCTATCCGGTCGGATTTTACCGGCGGAAAGCCAGGACCCTGCGGAACATCGCCCAAATCCTCTGGGAACAGCACCAGGGAAAAGTACCCGATACCCTCGATGAACTCCTGGAGCTCCCCGGTGTAGGACGAAAAACGGCAAACCTGGTGATCACGGTGGCATTTGGAAAACCGGGGATTAGTGTCGACACTCATGTGCACCGCATAGTGAACCGCTGGGGTTACGTGAATACTCCCACGCCAGATAAGACCGAGATGGCACTGCGGGAAAAACTTCCCCTGGAATACTGGATTCCAGTGAACTCCCTCCTGGTCCTTTTCGGGCAAAACGTCTGCCTCCCCCGCTACCCTCGTTGCCCCATCTGTCCGTTGAAACCATTCTGTGAACAAATCGGGGTCAATTCCGGGAAACCAGCATCATGAGTGCTTATCTTACTCCTCTCGTGCTCGTTTTCCTCACCCCATTTATCTATTGGATTTTCTTTCTCCGGAAAGAACCGACTCCATTTCCCGGCGAAGCGAAAGCCTTCTTCTTCCCTTTTTTCCTCCCCCTGGTGATTCCTTACCGTCTCCTGGAAAGAGGATTGATGAACGTGGTTGCGGGCTTCGTACCGGTCTGGGCGGTTAATGCCCTGATGACGGGGATGGAACTGATCCTCCTGTATGCTGCTGTCCGTTTTTTTTCCCGCCCCATGAAGGTCGCTTCCCGGTCATTCTTTTTTCGGATTTGTCTCCTCATTGGTTTAGGTTTTGGAATGGGACGGTGGTTTCGTGATGTCCTTTTGGTATGGTACCATCCCCTCTTTATTGTTTATGGATACAGCCAGTTTTCCCACTTCCTGAATGTATTTTTCCACCTGCAGGGAGTCTTGCAAGCATTACTGGATCTCATGGGAGCAGGCTTTTTTGCTTTGACCATTACCCGGGATGATACCCGGCAACCGACCCGAACAGTGGTCGGCTTTCTCTTGGGAGGGGGACTCTTCAAAGAAATCGATACCCTGATCAAGGTCCTGTTTCAATTCGTCCCCTCTTTTTCCTTCTTTGCCTCGGTCTATCTCATCAGTCTTCTCCCCTTGTTGCTTCTGGCGGGATTCAGCTTGCTCTGGATGGCATATCGACGATGGGAGAGAAAGGAAAATACATGTCAGGAAAAATAATCATCCTCTGGCTTTTCTTCCTGATGAGTATCGTTTGTGTTTTATCCCCTACCGGGAGGGCCCTGACCGGCACTTTTCACTATGCCATTCTCTCCCGCAATGAAGAGGTGGGAGAAACAGTATATGAAATAAAACAGGACAATTCTCAGATCCGCATCGTCTCCTTCTTCCGGATGAGAAAAGAAGAGAAATGGGAAAATGACGGGGAGCTGGTGTTGGAATCCACTACTGGTTCTCCCATTTTTTCCCGGAAATGGATATCACTCCCACAGGGAAACATGATTCTGGAAACCAGCTACACCAAAGAAGGAATGGAGATCCGGATGAAAGCGCCAGAAGGAGAAAAAAGGGCGCTTCTTCCTGAGTCCGGCCCGGTATTCGATATGGAAGAGGTGGGTTTTCTCCCTTCCCTTCTCGGCCTGGACCGCTTTACACACCAGATACTCCGGGTTCTTATTCCGGTATCCGGGATGGTGTGGCAGGGAATAATCTGGAAAATCAGCGAGACTGATCAAACCGTAGATTTTGGTTATACCCTGGCCGGTGAGATCCTGTATCTAAAGTATCAAAAAGCAGCACCACAGGAGCTGGTGGAACTCCATGCCCCTTCCCGAGGTTACACCCTGAAGCTGAAAAGCAGCGAGAAGTAAGTGGTGAGCAGTGAGAAGTTTTCACTCCTCATCTCCCCCGCTTTCTAGAATAATATCTTTCATCTCCAGAGGAATAATTTCGGCGGCGTGAAAAGGAGCCTGAAAAACCCAGCGATAGATCTTTCCGGTGACTATATTCTCTACCCGCACTTCATGGTCGAAGTCGAGGGCGGCAAAAGAGCTCACCCGCCCCAGGGGGTCTAAGTACCCGATATGAATACTATCGAGATACACTTCCCCGCTGATTTCCGGTTGGGTGGAATCAAAGAACATTTTGGCAATGCTGGTATCCAGCTTGACCCCAAAGCCGAGATTACAACCGCTCCCCATCATACTGAGGGTGAACACCAGTATTATTAAAAGGATGATGTTTTTAGTTTTTTTCATAGGCAAATGATATCCATCGATTGGCAACGCTTCCTTTCCCGGTTTATCGTTTACTGTATACCACATTTGAGATAGGACGCCTCAAATAAGAGGATATCGAGGCGTCCCACAATTTTATTAGCTTCCACTAATATACCCATATCCATTGGAAAAATGGATATAATACCGCTGTCCGTCATAGGACGGGGTAATCACTCCCTCGAATACATCACCATAGGTGCTGTTGTAGAGCTCCACTTGATGCATCACTCCCAATGTCAGGTACCGGGAAACACAATCCGGATCGAAGGTATACAAATCCCCGTCAATATATCCCACGTTGACATCATCGATATAGACGGTCCCCCACACATTTCTGTCATAGCCACAGATCCGGATGGTTCCACTCCCTCCTCCGTCCGGGATGGGAACGACTATTGTGCATCCCGGCATCAGGAGCGCTGCCGCAACCAGAACCAACACCAACAGAAGAACTGTTCTTTTCAATTCTCCGCCCTCCTTTCCTGGTTCTCATACCTGAACTTATCCCTCGGAACTTATTCCTCAACCGGAGATCAGGTGACTGTTAATATGCGGTGAACGTTTGCCCACTATAGCTGGGAGTGAAATAGTTACTGCTGTACGAACCATACGAATAATCATAAATCTCAATATGGTGGGATATATTCAAGGTGAGCGGTCCCACACTGCTGCTGGTACAGGGACTGCCCATAATCCCCTCTCCATCGATATATCCATAGGACACTCCATCCACATACACTCTCCCAAAGACGCTGGAAGAGCCACTGCAAATCCGGATATACCCGCTATGGGAAGTGGGGGTGATCGGTACATCGATGGTCACTCCACAACCGGATATGATCACCGGTATTACCACCAGAAGGAGAACAAACAGAATTAAATACGTCTTTTTCATTTTCTTTCCTCCTTTATGCTGATGCCCGGGTGAGACGGTCCATGATTGCTCGACCCAAACCTTTTTTTTCCACCGGCAAGGCAATGATTGCGCAGACCCGCATTCTCTCCAATGTTCTCATTTCTTCAAAAAGATGAGAGGCAATTTCCGAAAGGTTTCCGTCCTGGCTTAAAGGAAAAACTTTCATGGACTGGTGGGAAAGGGGAATGGGACTCATGATGACCAGGTGGGGTTCATTGATTCTTTCCAGTTCTTGGGGTGACCCGTTAAAAATATAGAGTGGTACCCGGGGAGAATAGTGTATTTTCGTTGCCCCGGGAGAAAGAATCTTTTGGGAATGAGTGATAATTTTAATCGAACCAACTTTTCTTTCAATATCTTCGGTGCTGACTCCTCCCGGGCGAAGAAGGTTGATTCCCTGGTTTGTCACCAAGAGAACAGTGGATTCGATCCCCACCACGGTTCTCCCGCCATCTAAGATGAGATCCACTGCTTTTCCCAGATCTGAGAGCACATCCCTGGCCTGGGTGGGACTGATGTGTCCAAAACGATTCGCGCTGGGAGCAGCAATGGGACACCCGGAACATTCAATGAGCCGGAGCGCCACCGGATGAGCGGGCATTCTCACCGCCACGGTATCCAGACCAGCGGTGACGATATCCGGAATAGTTTCATTCTTGGGGAGAACGAGGGTGAGTGGTCCGGGCCAGAACGACTCCATAAGTTGCCAGGCCTGGTCCGGGATATCATGGCAGATCCGATCCACTTCCTCCCGATGAGCAATGTGAACAATCAGGGGATCAAAGTGCGGTCTTTTCTTTGCTTCAAAGATTTTCACGACGGCTTCTTTTGATAAAGCACAGGCTCCCAGCCCATACACCGTCTCGGTGGGAAACGCCACCAATCCCCCCTTTTTGATGATTTCAGCTGCTCGTTGAATGTTCTCTTCCGTTGATTTGACCAGCTGTTCCACGAAAACCTCCTCACCGGAATCCTATTTATTATATCGGCATCAGAATGGAAAAATCATCCCTGGGATAAAAAATGTGGAATTGGGGAATTGAAAAGTGAAGAAATATGAAAATATTCTTATATCTTATTATTCATCTATCGCATGGGGAGAGGTGCTTCTCAATTGAGAGGCTCTATCTTTCCCTGTTCCTGAGCCAATGAACTTTGCGAGATTGTCCCATTGGGTGGATTGAGCGAAAGCAAGTTCGTTGTATTTGGCGGAGTAGGGGTTGTACGGGAAGTAGATGCTCAATCCCCTGACTCCACTGAGGTTCCAGTTGTAATCGTTGAGACCACTCCCCCGGTTATAGAGGACGGCACTTCCTAATCCGCTCAAAACGTTCTGGGCAGTGGCTTTAACTGTTCCCGAAACTGAAGGATGGTTGATGAGGTTTTGCGCAAAGTTACCGATATCAATAAAATCAGTATCGCTGAACCAGATGGTATCCCGGCATCCGATCTCCCGATAGAGATCACGCGATCCAGAATCGGAGAGAATTGCGCCCGCCAACTGATCGAGGGCAGTAATCAGGGGGGAGAGAGAACTCAATCGAAGGGAAGAAAGCGTGACCCCCATCCCGCTTCCAGAATAGATATTCATATAGCTGTCGATCATGTACCGCGCCAGGGTACTCCCTTCCATGGTGGGAGAGGACACCAGGTCCTGCAGGAAACGCTCATAGACCATCCCCTCTCCCGGGACACTCTCTTCCGAAGCCACCAGGATGGAGGCGTTATTTCGGACCTGGTAGGCGACTTCCACCATCCCCATGAGGCAGGCATCCATGGCCAAGACATTTAAAAACACCCCGGAGCTGGACAGGGCTTGAGACAGCTCCGGCATGGTGAGGGAATCGTTCCCGGAAGACTCGTCCCAGCAGATGTCTTTGAGGATGTGGGTTTCGCCAGCGCTCCTGAATCCTCCTCCATGATTCCAGAGAACCAGGGCATATTTCTTCGCCGGATATTTTTGCACAGAGAACTGGATGAAGCCGGTCAATGATGACCCATTCCCCATATTTACTTCTCCCGGGTCTCCAATGACGGGAGAAGTGATCATAAAGGGATTGCTATCCGGCATGATGAGATACCGTTTCGTCCCCGTTATCCCCAGGGAGTCGAGCTGGGCCACGATTTTCACCTGATCAGTCGATCCCACAAACTCCATGGTATTAATATCCTGGAAGGCATATGAACTCAGGTCGTTATCTCCATCAACATACACCATTACGGTCCATTCCGAGAGAGTGCCGCCAGGAAAAGGTGAGGGGGTAGGATTGATTAGCGGATTTGGCGAAGCCTGACTCGGGGTTGTTGATGGAAAAGGAGATGTAACAGGTGAGGGATTTGACGGATTGTCGGGATTAGGATTATTTTGATTGATAAAATAGGG
>JAPLGF010000019.1 GCA_026390275.1 Candidatus Atribacteria bacterium | reverse complement strand
TCTGCTGTGATAAGGTTGTATGCTTCTCGCTCGGCGCGGGTTAATTTGGGCGTTAGACGGAGGGAATATGAATAAGAAATCAGGAATGATAGTAGTGCTTTTAATTGTTCTGGCAGCCGGTCTCGTGTTCTACACCCAATTTACTATTTTCGTGGTTCAGCCAATAGGAGCATTACCGGAGGGGAAGACTCTCATTATTTCACGATTGAACAAGACCGAATTTATTGACAGCGCTGATGCCATGTGTGAGCGATTACAAGGCGGAGTGAATTTGTTGTGTAGAGGTGCCATGCTGGGGGCAGTAATCGAAAAGGCAACAATATACGCAAGATTGCCATACAGGGAGTGGTTTTATCAAGTTTCAACTGGTGGCAAAGAATACGATAGATAGGAGGAATAAAATGGGAGTTTTCATATTTGCGATAATAATTGGTTTAATCCCAGCCTACATTGCAAAAACAAAAGGCCGCTCGTTTGGACTATGGTGGGTTTACGGTGCGGCTCTTTTTATTGTCGCCTTGCCACATGCTCTGATTATGAAGCCAGACAATGAATCACTTGAACAACAGCAACTTGGCGATGGAATGAAGAAGTGCCCTTTTTGTGCAGAAATCATCAAAGGCGGCGCAATAGTATGCCGGTACTGGGGGCGAAAAATATAAAGAACAAGGATTTTTGGAGAAAGGGAAGATTGATTGTTAATCATTATTATAAAAAACTATTTTCGTGATACAATTTCAAGTGATTACTTTCAAGGGAGGGGTACCCATGTTGAAAAAATCTTTTGTATTAATAGTAATGGCCGCCATGCTTCTTCTGTCATCCACCTCATTTGCCATGGAGCCTGAACCAAAAGGCTGGAGATTTTCATGAAGAAACTTATAGGGGTTCTTTTTTTACTGTTTATTGTAGGTTCTTCTCCCGTCCATGCACAGAATGGGAATCCTTTTATGGCTGTTCTGGAAAAAATTGATACCCTTTCCATGGATGTTACTCCCTCATCCCCAGAATTGGAGCTTCTATTTAACGAAGTCAGAAACCTTCCCTTGATTTTAGAACCTACCAAAAAAGAGATGGGGCAAACAATGGCATCGCTTCTGGCCATTGAAGGGACCATTGCCACTCTCCAAGCTGATACCGAGGAGAACGAGAAACGTATTGCCACTCTCAATGTTGAAATTCAATCCATCCAAAAAGAGAGCGATTCCGTCCATCAAAAATTAACTTCCGAGAAAAATCTTCTGGAAAACCGGAAGAGAGAAAAAGACCTTAAAATCAGTGATGAAAAGAAAATCGTCGATGATCTCATAACTAAAAAAGGGCAGCGTATCAGTCAGGAAAGCCAGGCCATTGAAGACTTGATAAGCCAGCAGGGGAAGATAAACAGTGAGCTTCCAGAAGTGACCTTTCTCATCGACCAGAAGATATCATACGATACTTATTCCTGTATTGAATCTGACACTGGATACAAGTTTATCCTGAGAACCATCAGGGAATACACCCCAGAAGTGATTGGGAATAGAGGGTACCTGACCCTTCGTCTTTATTTTCTCAGCAAAGAGAGTTTTGAGAATGTTTTGGGGAACTTGCTTTGGTTTGATGTCTTGGAACCAGCGTCACCCTCCCTGATATCAGCTCTGGAATCTCGGCTTCAAGAAATTGCTAGTACGATAATCCAGAGAAAGAAGGCCGCAAAAGACCGGGAAGCGAGCCTGGAAGAGGAGATCCAGGCCCAGAAGAAATCGATGGAAATCTTGGCCGAACAATGCGATCAGCCAATTCGAGAACAGGAACTTGTTATTTCTAATTACGATCACCAGATGCAATCTTTAAACCATGAGATATCCTCTAAAAACAATGAGATATCCGCTTCCCAAGCAAAGTTAACAGAAAATAAATCACAAATAGGTACCCTTCAAGAGAACAAAGCAACTCTTTTTAGGCAATGGTTGAGTGGTGTATATTCGGCTGGATATGACCTCATGCTTTCTGCTTCTTTAGGCAAGGATATGAAGTGGTTCCTCTTAGATAAAACCAAAGAACTGAAGGAAAGCAAGGAGCTTTTCAACCACCTGGAGCAAAGGTTTCTCCTGCTTTCTGAACTCGCCTTTATACTGGAGTTCCAAAAGTCGGCACAATCAACCGGTATGGTCAAGGTGGAATTTAAAGATAACCTACTATCCGATATCAGAAAGGCACTCCGGGAGAGAGAAAGCCAATACCCCCTTCTGACCAAGTCAGGCTTCATCATTGAAAAAAACATTTATAGTAAATGGAAGGACATCGCCACCATCCCCTTTCCACTGGCTGGCCAGGAAGTGCTCTTGAAATATGTCCCCACCAAACTCCGGGATGAATACCAAATAAAATCATCGTTATATCCGGAAATCGAAATCAATTTTGCTTATGAACATGATGTTGAGCCAATTGCAGAAAAAAACAATTCAGACCAAGAGGCTCTTCCTTCACCCACTCCAGCTACCATAACACCATTGTCTACTCCATTACCAACGGAAGCACTTCCATCCCCATTACCTTCCGTGTCCTCTTCTTCCCTTCCCCAGTTGTACGTTACTATTGCCCATCAGAAAGAAGCCTCATTGGGGAAAGATTTCCCCATCTCCTTTGAATTTTCCCGCACCATTCCTCAGGGACATCTGCAAATTGATGTGAATAATGATGGGACCTTGGAAGCGGAATATACCCTGGATAGCATGAAGCTTAATACCACTCTGGTTTTGAAAACATTTGGTGTTATTTCGATTAAAACCCGGGTGGTTGAAGGAAACGTTACTCTCTTTGAGAAGCTACTGGCAATCGATGTGAACCGGATTGCGGGGGTGGTGGTTCATCCATCACCCGATGGTTATCTTTCCGAACCAGTTAAAGACCTCTCCCCCCTCCTGGAAGCCCTTCATCTTCCTATATCAAATTCAAATGGTTTCCAGACGGTGACTCTATTCGATACTCCCTTTATTATCGGGGTGAATGGACAGGGTACCTACCTCGGAGCCCGGTATCTCTGTCGGGAAATTGCACTTCAATATGGTTTTTCTCCCGCTTACAATGATTATCTAAAACCAGTTGGTAAAGGAATTGCCATCGTTTCCCACGATGTTGCCCGGCAGCTGAGTGAGCCAGCATGGACGGAAGGTATCTTTGATTATCGGGGGGATCCCATAGAGAATGTCCGATTCAAACAATTTGAAAACCGGGAGAGGAGAATGACGGAACTGATCCAGGCTAAGGCTACATCCAAAAACAAGGAAACCTTGCTCCCGGTGAATTCCGATCACCCCGGAGTTGCTGGATTCGTGTTTGTAATTCCAAAGGAAATCATTGAAAAGAAAGTTGAAGTCAAATAAACCAAGGGAGGAATAAGTATGAAGCGATCCATACTAATGGGAAGTATTGTTATTTTATTCGTGGTATTGACATTGAGTTGCTCCTCTATTTGTGCCGAAAAGAAAGTGTGGGGAAAGGATGCCAAAGCTGCTCAAAAACTCCTAAGTGAGCTTCAATCAGCTTACCAACAGGTTATTCAG
>JAPLGF010000352.1 GCA_026390275.1 Candidatus Atribacteria bacterium | reverse complement strand
TGGTCTGGGCGAGGGCCGGTGCTTGCTCCTGAACGGGCATTTCGATACGGTTCCGGTCGGTACCGGATGGACGGTTCCCCCCCTCGGTGGTCAGGTGGTGGAGAATCGTCTTTATGGCCGGGGGGCCTGTGACATGAAAGGTGCCTTGGCGGCCATGATGTACGCGGCAAAGATGGTGTCCCATTTTTCCCCCTCTCTTTATGGAAAGCTCAAGCTGGTTTTCGTGGTGGATGAAGAACAGGATAATTTGGGGATCCGGAAATGGATCGAGGGATGGAATCGGGAGCAGGAACCAGTTCACTTTGCCGTGGTGGGAGAACCGACTGGTTTGAATATCAGTCTGGGTCACCGGGGGGTGACGGCATTTCGAGTGACGGTCCGGGGAAAGTCCTGCCATGCCGGAATTGCGGAACGAGGTCAGAATGCCATCACTCTTGCCTCCGAGATCATCCGGATGATTCAGGAAAAAAATGCCACGTTTGGGGAGTACGAAGATCCGGATATCGGAAAACCGGCTTTCAGTGTGGGGAAAATCCAGGGGGGAACTTCCCCTAACGTTGTACCAGAACTCTGCAGTTTTGAGATCGATGTCCGAACAGTCCCGGGACTCCCTCTGAACAAAATGGAATCGATCCTCCGGGAACTCATCGAACTGGTGCTTTCCACCCAGAAAAGACCCGCTTCCTTTAATATCGAACAATCTATCCCCCATCTTCCCCCGGTCAAGATTCCCCGGGATCTCCCGGAAATTGATATCTTGAGTCGTTCCATCTCGGACATTCCCGGTGAAATGCCCATTTTCGCGCCATTCCCGGCTTCCTGTGAGGCTACATTTTTGGATGGAGTCGATATCCCGACCGTCATCTTCGGACCGGGGCGAATCGAAGAGGCTCACGGTGCCAACGAGTTTGTATCCATCACGCAAATCGTGGCCGCTTCCCGGATTTATTCTCTCCTCGCCCTCCGGTTCTTAGGTGGAGAGTGAACTTGAAACGGTTTCTGATCCTCCTGTTTTCCGGTCTTTTTCTTTTTTTCTCCGTTTTTTTCCCCTGGACTATTCGCTGTGTGGATCAGGTGGAACTTCTGGCCCGGGGAGAAAGTGTTCTTCGACCGGTACGGGTCACCAATCTCTGGGGTCGGACACCCGTTTGGGGAGCGTGGCAGGTGAGTTGTCCGGATTCCGAGATCCTCACCGTGAAATCGGAGCCCACTGGTGTCCGGATCACACCGGGTTCTTTGGAAGGGGAAGCCCCGGTGGAATTCCGAGCGTTTCCGGTCCTTCGAACCATGAGAGTACGGGTCAAACCTCTCCTCACCGACTCCGATCACGATGGTTTTCCCGACGTGAGCGAGCTCCCCACTGAATCGGACCGCATGGTGTTTCGCGATCTCTTCGTGAACATCGCCCGCTCGCAAATCCACCAGGAAAGTGAACTCTGGCAGGATAAGGATTGTGCCGGGCTGGTTCGGTTTGCCTACCGGGAAGCATTGAAACGCCATGATGAGAGCTGGTTTCATTCTTTCCAGAGTGTTCTGGAGCAGTCGGCTGATATTACTGCCTACCATTACCCCCGGGTTCCCCTCTTAGGAGACCGGATTTTCCGGGTGAAGCCGGGAGAATTCCATCTGGAGGGAGGAGAGGAAGACTTTTCGGTCTTTGCTTCTGCTCGATACCTGTTGTGGTATAACGTGGTTTTTTTGGGAAAAGACGAACATGTTGCCACCCGGGGAGACCTTATATTTTTTTATCATCCCGCCTTTTTTCAGTACCCGTATCATGTTATGATTTATGAAGGTAGAGGGAAGGTCATTTACCATACCGGTCCGTTGCCGAACAGTGTCGGGTACATCACCGAAACCACCCTGAACGGTCTCCGACGGCATCCGGAAAGGCAATGGCGACTGGCCCCGGAGAATCCCTCTTTTCTTGGTTTTTATCGGTTCAAGATTTTGGATTGATGGGTATTTCATAGTCAATTGACCGTCATGCCAGGGGATGATTCCTTGAGGATGGTCATTTTAAGGTATAGGTTGATGTCTTTTCCGACTTAACAACTACCCAATTCCCCATTATTTTCAGGGTAGGGTAGATCTATCGGAGCGATACGTATTGAGGAGGGAGAATTGTGAGACGCGCGAAGTGGATTGGGAGAGCGGTTTGGTTCGGGTTGTGGATCGTGTTGTGCGCCAGTACCTTTTCCTGGGCATCGACCGATCTTTCTCTGAATGTTCCGGCTCATGTGTATCCCGGTACGCCGATCGAAGTCCGGATATCGGCCCGGGAAGTCAAAGGACTGCAGCTCACCTTGTTCCGGATTGATGACCCGGAAAAATATATCCTGGAGAGCCGGAAAGGGTACTTTTTTTCCATGGATACCTGGAGGCCGAAGCGTCCTCTGAATGAGCAGGAGAAATGGCAGAATATCAAGTTCAGTTTTTTCCAATCCCTGCGAGTGGTGGCGTCCCGGATTCTGGCTGCCCCGGTTAAGGAAACATTGAAAAACCTCCTGGGGATACAGGGTCCCATCGGCCGCCGGCCGATCGAGATCACTGCTGCCGATTATCGGCGGAATACCTCCCAGCTCAAGTCCTGGTGGGAAGATATTAAATACGAAAAAGGGAACGATTACGCCTACCAGGCCATTCACATCAACCCCTTGGAGCCGGGGGTCTATCTCCTGGTCGGGGCAGGAGGAGGGAGAGAGGCCCGGGTGATTTTCAGTGTTGCCAGGCTTTCTCTCATTTCCAAGACTGATTCGGAGAAGATGATTCTCTTCGCCCAGGACCGGAAAGATGGTGCTCCTCAACCCAATATCCACTACCGGCTTCTCCGTCAGGAGGAAGTGATCGGCGATGGTACCTCCGATGCCCAGGGACTCTGGGTCTGGCCAGGGAAGGACACGCAAGACCTCACCATCTTGGCCCAGCAGGGGAAAGAATTCGCCTTCCTGAATGTCTATCCTCCTTATGGTGGCTCCGATAATAACTTAGATGCCTTTGTTTACACCGAGCGGCCGCTCTACAAACCCGGTCAGCGAGTCTATTTTAAGGCCATTCTGCGCGAACGGTTGGCCGACGGCTACATCTCTCCGCAACCAGGAGAAAAAGTCACGGCGACGCTCTCGGACTATCGTGACAACGTGTACGATAACCGGGACCTGGTGTCCGATGTCTACGGGACAACCAACTCTTGGTTCGATCTTCCCTCCTCGATCGAAGAAGGGTCCTACCTCATCCAGGTGACCTGGAAAGGACGGGAATTTTACCGGTCTGTGACCATCGAAAATTATGAGAAACCGGTTTTTGAAGTAGCAGCCACCACCGATAAGGAGACCTACGCCAACGAAGACCAGGTGACCGTTCATCTTGCCGCTCAGTATTATTCCGGCCAGCCTCTCACCCCCGCCCAGTTCCGCTACCAGGTTTTCCGGTATCCGGTTTATTCCTGGGCAGTGAAATATTCCTACGACATGGTGGAGGAGGGAAACGGGACCCTGGATGCCTCGGGAAAGGGAGAACTCCAGGTGGTTCCCAAGGTCACGGAAAGTGCTTACTGGTATGAAGTGCGGGTCAATGTCTTTGATGCCGCCTCCCGGACGGTGGAAAAAGTCTCCCGTTTCAAAGCTCTGATGGGTGATTTTGCTTTGCTCCTTCGTTCCGACCGGTACTTCTGCGAGGTGAATAGACCCCTCCATTTTGCGGTAGAAGCCCGGGATGCCGAGGAAAAAAAGGTGGATGTCGGCAAAGCCTATGCCACCATCAATCGTCTCAACTGGAATAAGGAACAAAACGAATGGGATGAGTCATCATTCAAAGTGATGCCGCTGTCTATTTCTGGTGGAGAAACCGCCATTGATTTTACCCTTGACAAAGCGGGATATTACCGGCTGATCGTCGAGACTCAGGATTCCAAAGGGCGAAAAATCTCCACTTCCGATACCTTTTATGTGACCGGAGAGGGGTTCTATCTCCCGGCCTCCGGAATCGAACTCCATCTCGATAAGAAAGAATATCGGGTGGGTGACGAAGCCAAGATCCTCATCGTTCCCCCTCTTTCCAAAAAATTCCCTTCTCTTTTCGCTGTGGAAGGGCAGAAGATATTCCGATACCAACTTTTGGAAGGATCGGAGGGTCCGCAGGAAGTGACGGTTCCGGTCACCAAAGATCTGGTAATGGGTGGCTACCTCTCGGTGACCACCTTCTTCGATGGGAACTACTACAATGAGAGTTTGGAGCTTCCCATTGTCCCGGAAAATGAGCTTAAAATTGAAATCACCACCGATAAAGAGGTGTACCGGCCGGGAGAAAAAGGGAAAGTAACCGTCAAGGTTACCGGCAAGGATCAGAAGCCCCGGCAGTGTGACCTGTCCTTAGCCGTCGTTGACCAGGCTATCTTCGACATTTCCAATGAATGGCTGGAAGACATCTACCATCATTTTTACCAGAACTTCTACAACCGGGTCAGTACCCAGTCTTCCACCTATGAGTATTTCTATGGCCAGGGAGAAGTGGTGGGAAACATCAAACCGCAGATGAAGGAAGGGGATGGAAAGGGAGGCGGAGGTGAACCGGTTCTCCGGAAGTATTTCCCCGATACCATGCTCTGGCTACCGAATGTCCAAACCGATATCAACGGGATCTACCAGGGAGAATTCATCTGTCCCGACAACCTCTCCACCTGGAGAGTGGAAGTGAAAGCGGAAAACGTGCAGGAATTTGGGGAAACGGTGAATACGTTCAAAACTTCGCTGCCTTTTGCCATCCGGATCGAGATGCCCCCCTTCCTCACCCAGGGTGATTTCCTCAAAACCCAGGTGACGCTGTGGAACGAGCACGTCTCTCAGAAAGTGGGGATCGAAGCGAAGTCTTCGCCCGAACTCCTTCTGGGAACCTATCCCCGGGAAGTGATCGTCAAGGAAAAGGAAAACCTGGTTTTCCCGCTGGAAGTCACCGCTCAAAAAGACGGATTATCCCAACTCCAGATTTATGCCCGGGGAGAACCGGATAATGATGCTTTAGAAGTCTCGCAACCAGTTTTTCCCCAGGGAGTAACGGTGGAACAATATACCTCGGCCTTCGCCACCAACGGGAAGGCAGTCCTCGATTTCCCTGTGAATCCGGAACAGTTCTCCCATGTTCCTGCCGTGGAAATCCAGGTATTCCGGAATATCGAGAGCACCCTCTTCCGGGTGATGGAAGATATGTACTGGTATCCCTATGGATGTACCGAGCAGACTTCCAGCCGGATGATTTCCCTGCTCGCGCTCCCGGTGAATGAGACCACCAACTGGGTAAATGATATCCCCCGGGTGATTCGGGAAGGAATCTACCAGCTTTATTCCCTCCAGCATTATGATGGGGGGTGGGGCTGGTGGGAGAGCGATGACAGCAAGGTCTTCAATACCGCCCATGCGCTCTTTGCCCTCCTGGTCGCCCGAAAGAACGGGTACCCGGTGAGCGACGCGACCATCGAGAACGGGAAACGGTATCTCTCTGAGAATTTGGCCAGGGAGTCAGCCCAGGATCAGGCTTTTGCCCGGGTGGTCCTCTCCCGGTACGGGGAGAAGCTTCCCCCGATCAATCCCCAGGATTTTGCCAAAGGATGGAAAGAGGTAGAGGATTCCACCATTGCGCTTTTGAGCATGGTCACCACCGGCAATCTGCAGCAAAAGATTCAGCAGGAGCTGGTACTCCGTGCCCAGCCGGCGGGCGATACCGTTTTCTTCGGTCATTCCACCCCGGAAAAATACTGGGAAGATACCCGCTTCCTTGACACCTGCTTTGCAGCTTGGGCTTTGAAGGATATCAATCGGGAAATGGCGGGGAAGGCCTTTCTCTGGCTCCTACGAACCGTTCAGTCTGACCAGTATACCAGCACCTTAGAAAAAGCCTATTTCCTGAACCTTGCTCTTGCTTTCGTCGAAAAACCAGCCACCGATACGGGCGATTTCTCCGTCCGGTTGAACGAGAGGGTGTTGGCTCAGGGTCAGATGGATCCGAAGGAGAATTCGAAAACCATCACTCTCTCCCCGGAGCAGACCCAGAAGGGTACCAATCACCTCGAGGTACAGGGGAATGGGGTCTATTGTGCGACTGCCCTGGTGAAAGGGTTCTCCCGCACCAATCTTCTCAGTGAGACACTGGCGGTCGGGAAAACCTACTGGAAGCTGAAACCGGTTCCCCTGGAGGATGGGACCTTTGTCTTTGCCCGGGAGCCGATCACTGTCCTGGTGCCAGGCGATGAAGTGGTGTGTGAAATCTTGGTTACCAGCCCGGTGGAACTGGACAATCTGGTGATCGAAGACGGTCTTCCCGCCGGTTTTGAGTTTATCCGCGGAGACTCGGCCTATCGTCTCCAGAATGTGAAAGAAGAAGAACAAATCTTCCCCGAGAAGAAGATTCAGAACGGGCAACCGGTCATCTTTGTCTACCACATTAGAGCCGGAGAAAATGTGATAAGATATTACCTGAGAGTCCGGGATACCGGAACATTCTACGTCCGGCCAGCAAAAGCGTATCTCATGTATTTCCCGGAGGTACGGGGGTATTCGAAGGAGAATGTTTTTCAAAGTGGAAGATGATACTCACTGTAGCAAGCGTTTTCTGACGCTTGCTACAGTTTTTTTCTGGTTTTTCCTGACCGGGGAAGGGTTTGGTCATGATGTTTCGGTGGTGGATTTATCTGCCGGTTCCGGATGTTCCCAAGACCAGTTGGCGGCGTATCTGAACGTATCAGCTGCTGTGATCCAATACTTTACCGGGCTTTCCACCGACTTTCCGGTTCACATCATCCTCTATCCCCAGGGTTCGGCTTTTCAAAAGAATGGGTTTCCTGCCTGGGCGGCGGGAGTGTGCCGGGAGGGAGTGATTCATCTCCGGAATCCGCGCCTCCTGCTAAAAAAAAACATTCTCCTGAATGTGGTCTCTCATGAATTCCTTCACGCGGTGATCCATTTTCATGAACTGGGTCTTCCCTCCTGGTTTGAAGAGGGGTTGGCCGCTTTTCTCTTCCCTCGTTCTGATTCCCAGTTTGACCCGGAACACTCTCCGATGGTGGAAGGTGGGTATCCTTCCGATATCCCGACTCTCCGTTTGTATTATTCCTGGTCAACGCACCTCTTCCAGTCCCTCTTCCCCCGGAATGAACCGGAAAAACTCCGGACATTTCTTTCTGATTGCCAAAAAAAAGGATTTGATGAACCCTTCCGCAGTCTGATGGAGGGGAAGAGGAAGTGAGAACTCGATGAATTACCTGGGAACTATTCTCCTCATCCTCCTTCTCATTTTCATCAATGCCTTCTTTGCCGCTTCTGAGATTGCGGTCATCTCGCTCCGAAAAAGCAAACTCAGGATTTTGGAGGAGAATGGAAAGAAACAAGCGGAAACCATCAGCCGTTTGATCCAGAACCCCAGCCAGTTTTTGGCCACCATCCAGATTGGGGTCACCCTGGCCGGTTTTTTTGCCAGTGCCACTGGCGCCGTCTCTCTTTCCCGCCAGCTCGGGCAAAGGCTGGAGGCCACCGGTCTTCCGTTTTTTAGCCATTTTGGAGAAGAAATTGTGGTCATCTGCGTAACCATCGTGATCTCCTACCTGACCCTCATTTTTGGAGAACTGGTTCCCAAGAAGATCGCTCTCAATAACCCGGAAGCGATTTCTCTAAGGATTGCCCGCCCCCTGGATTTTTTTTCCAAAGCATTGAAACCGATGGTGAAGATCCTCTCTTCCTCCACCGACTTTATCCTGCATGTTATTGGAGTACCCCATGAAGAGCAGCACAGCGCCACCGACGAAGAACTCAAGATGTTCATTACCGAGCAAAGGACGGTGCTCGCAGAAGAAAAAATCATCATTAAAGAAGTGTTTGATTTTGGGGATACCATGGCTTATGAAGTGATGACCCCCCGGACCGATATGGTGTGTATCGATGAGAACTTTAACCTCAAGGAACTCATCGAGCTCTCTATTAGATCCCATTTTTCCCGCATTCCCGTTTTCCGGGATGATTTAGACAACATCCTGGGCTTTGTCCATATTAAAGACCTCCTTCCGTATATCGAAACCTTCCAGGAACAGGATAAAAAGGTGAGAGAACTTCTCCGACCGGTTCATTTCGTTCCCGCCACCAAAAAAATCATCGAGCTGCTCCGGGAACTTCAGCAGCAACGAATTCATATGGCGGTCGTTCTCGATGAGTATGGGGGGACGGCGGGGCTTCTCACCATCGAAGATCTCTTAGAAGAACTGGTGGGAGAAATCCGGGATGAACACGATCAGGATACGCCTCCTTTTCGTCAGATCGGGGATAATGAATACTTAGTGGATGCCTCCACCCCGATTGTGGAGTTGAATGAGCTGCTTCGCTTGCACATTCCGGAGAGTGAGGAATTCGAATCTCTGGGGGGACTGGTGATGGAACTATTGGGGAAAATCCCGGAATCGGGAGAATCAGTGGACATTGCCGGATACACCATCAAAGTGGAACGCATGAAAGGGAAGCGGATCATCACCTTACGACTCATCAACAACCAAAAGAAGGAGGGCGAAACCCATGCCGAAACTGATTCTGGCGCATGACTTGGGGACGACGGGGAATAAGGCCTCTCTTTTCAACGAAGAGGGGAATCTGGTCGGGAGTGAATTCTTCGAGTACGAAACGTTCTTCCCCGATGCCCTTTCGGTGGAACAGAACCCGGAAGATTACTGGGAAGCAGTCATGGTTACGACGAAAAAACTTCTGGAAAAAAGCGGATATACCAAACACGATATAGCAGTCGTCACCTTTTCCGGGCAGATGATGGGAGCTCTCCCGGTGGATAGGCAGGGACATCCTCTCTCCAACATCATAATCTGGGCGGATCGGCGGGGAGTGGACGAGGTGAAGTGGATCGGGGAACGGATCGACGAGGACCGGATTTATCACATCACCGGTCACCGTCTCAGTGCGAACTATTCCTTGGCCAAAATCCTCTGGATACGGAATCACCTCCCCGATGTGTATCAAAAAGCTCAGGTCTTTCTCCTGGCTAAGGACTATATCGTCCTCCGGCTCACGGGAAATGTAGCCACTGATTATTCCGACGCCTCCGGAACAAATATCTTTGATCTCGTCCGGGAAGAGTGGTCGGATGAAATTTTGGATCAAGTCGAGATCCCGGTCGAAAAGCTTCCCCCCCTTCATGTCTCCACCGATGTGGTGGGGACGATCACCACCGAAGCAGCAGAAGAAACTGGTCTGCTTCCTGGAACCCCGGTGGTGATCGGCGGGGGGGACGGATGTTGTGCCGCCGTCGGAGCAGGAGTGGTGCGGGAGGGTCAGGCCTATAATTATCTTGGATCATCTTCCTGGATCGCCCTTTCTACCTCCCATCCTCTTTACGACCAGCAGAAACGATGTTTTACCTTTCATCATCTCGCCCAGGGGCTTTACATGCCGGCCGGAACTATGCAGGCTGCCGGTGGATCCTACCAGTGGTGCCGGGATACCTTTTGTGAACGAGAAAAAGCCATCGCCAGGGAACTGGGAATCAGTTCCTATGAACTCATGAA
>JAPLGF010000131.1 GCA_026390275.1 Candidatus Atribacteria bacterium | reverse complement strand
CCACCTGTCTGCGTGCCACGCACAGGCAGATCAAGGGATGAAAATATAAGTACTTGACTTGGCCCCGGGTACCATCGAATCTCCCGGTATCCCCCTTTGGCCAAAGAAGGAGATCAAGGTATTTTCAGGGAGTCTTTTTCTCTTCGCTACTGGGGCAGACCCGGGAAGAGGAGGATTCCCGAACCACAATATGGGGAATCCGGCCATGATGGAAGAAAGCGGCTTCTTTGCCGTACATGGCATCCAGCACCCCTTCGGAAATCACCTCTTCCGGACGGGTGTGTCGGATCACTTTTCGATTCACGCAGGCGATGCTGTCAGCATATTGGGCTACCACTCCTACATCGTGTGACACCGTGAGAATGGTCATGTGCCGCTGATGGAGGGTGAGGAGCAGCTCATAGAGGCTTTCGGTGCTCTGTGGATCCACCGCGGTGGTAGGTTCATCCAAGATCAACAGATCTGGTTTATTCACCAGAGCACGGGCAATCAATGCTTTCTGCCGCTGACCACCAGACAGTTTCCCGATTTGTTTGTTTTGGAAATTTTGGATTCCGGTGAGCTCCAGGGCATGTTTCGCGGAATCGTGGTCTTCTCTTCCCGGGAAGTGACCGGGTCCAATCAGGGCAAAACGTCCGGTCATAACAAAATCTCTTACCTGTATGGGGAATGAGTAATCAATCCGGTTGATTTGCGGAACATACCCGATTCGGCTTCGGAGAGGGCCCAGCTCGGTGGGTTTTTTTCCAAAGACAGTCACCTCTCCTTCAGTTGGAAGGAGTAATCCCAGGATGATTCGGAGTAACGTCGTTTTCCCCGCTCCATTCGGCCCGATAATGGCTAAGAATTCCCCGGTGGAAACATCTAAGCTGGCTTCTTCCAATACCTCCAGATCATGGTACGAAAAACTCACTTGTTTCAGAGAGATAATGGGTGTCATCTCGTTCATCCGTTCATCCTTTTTCTAACAATGTCGGAAGGTGTTCCTTATCCTACGTATTCTGGGAATCACTGTCAAGGGTGAGAGAGGAGAGGTAAGAAATGATTTCAAATTTGTATTTGAACATCGAAGAAAAGAGATGGTACAATTAAACCTATCTTTTTACAGGAGAAAGAATGGAATGAAAAGCTTTCGGAAGGAAATCTGTTTGTATGTTCAAAAGCGGAGAGAATTCATCAACATCACTTCCCAGGTGGAAGAATGTGTGAGAGAAAGTGGATTAAAACAAGGGCTCCTGCTCTGTAATGCCATGCACATCACCGCCAGTGTATTCATCAATGATGATGAACCGGGATTACACCGGGATTTCGAGGAATGGCTGGAGGGACTGGCTCCTGAAAAACCCTATGAGCGATATCACCATAATGGGTTTGAAGACAACGCTGATGCCCATCTGAAGCGGTCAGTTATGGGTCGGGAAGTGGTGGTGGCTATTACTGACGGAAAATTGGATTTCGGTCCCTGGGAGCAAATCTTTTATGGAGAATTCGATGGAAAGAGGAAAAAGAGAGTTCTGGTGAAAATTATCGGGGATTGAGATGCATAATCGAAGGAGGATGGCAAGTGGGAGAGTTTCCAAAGAAAAAGCAGAGGTTCATGATGGGAAACGAGGCTTTGGCGGAAGGAGCCTATGAAGGAGGAGTCGCGGTGGGAGCCGGTTATCCCGGGACACCCAGCAGCGAAATCTTGGAGTTCTTGAACTGCTATTCCGGTGTGGATGTTCGATGGTGTCCCAATGAAAAGGTAGCCCTGGAAGTGGCGGCAGGTGCGGCCATTGGGGGAAAAAGAGCTTTGGTGACCATGAAACACGTAGGATTGAATGTGGCTGCCGATCCTTTGATGACGGTGGCATATACTGGGGTGAGAGCAGGGCTCGTCATCATTGTGGCTGACGATCCCGGGATGTATTCTTCGCAGAACGAACAGGATAGCCGAAATTATGCCGTTTTTGCCAAAATTCCCTGCCTGGAACCAGCAAACAGTGAAGAAGCCCGGTTATTTCTCCGGACCGCTTTTGAACTCAGTGAAACGTTCGATACTCCCCTTCTAATTCGATCTACCACTCATGTCTCGCATTCCAAGGGCCTGGTCAACCTGGAGGAAAGAAAATCTTTCCCTGGCTTTGATTATGCCCGGGACGCCAATAAATACGTCATGATTCCCGTCTTTGCCCGCATCCGCCGACATATTTTGGAAGAGAGGATGGATCGAATCAAGAAATGGGTGGAAACGACGCCCTTGAACCGAGTCGAAATGCGGGATCAATCCCTGGGGATTATTACCGGAGGAGTTCTCTATGAATATATTCGGGAGGTGCTTCCCGATGCCTCAGTGTTGAAGTTGGGAGTGAGTTTCCCGCTTCCGCTTCAAAAGATCAAAACGTTTACCCAGGCGGTCGAAAGAGTGGTGGTGGTGGAAGAGCTCGATCCAATCTGGGAAAGAGAGATGCGCGCTGCCGGCATCTCGGTAGTGGGGAAGGAGATCATCCCCGTCGAGGGAGAGATCACGCCCGATGTGCTGCAAACGGTTTTCGGTGTTAGGGGGAATGGTTCAGAAACGGTGAATTTCAGTCGTCTCGTCCCCAATCGTCCACCGGTCATGTGTGCTGGGTGTCCGCACCGGGGAGTTCTTCGTGTTCTCGCCGACTTGAAGGCGGTAGTGGCGGGGGATATCGGGTGTTCCACCTTAGGGGTAATGCCCCCTCTTTCCGCCATCGATAGCTGCATCTGTATGGGTGCTTCCATCTCGATGGCCGAGGGTTTCAAACTTGCCCATCCGGATCTCCCGGTTGCGGCAGTGATTGGAGACTCCACCTTCATCCACGGAGGAATTCCTCCTCTCATCGATGCGGTCTATAACCAAACCAACATCGTGGTGGTCATTCTAGACAATCGCATCACGGCCATGACGGGAGGGCAGCAAAATCCTGGAACAGGGGTAACCTTGAGTGGAAAAAAGGGACATGCTCTGGATTTCGGGGATCTTTGCCGGTCGATAGGGGTCCCCCGGGTGGAAAAACTCAGTTCTTACGACCTGAAAACCCTTCGTCCTCTCCTGCAACAGGCATTCCGGGAGTCCGGACCAACCGTGCTGATCGTCAGTGAACCCTGTCAGTTGATCCGAAAGGAAAGGGAACCAGTTCGATATCGCATCACTCCAGAGAAATGCCGACAATGCCAGCGTTGCCTGAAACTGGGTTGCCCGGCCATCTCTCAAAATGGGGAGGTCATCCAGATTCTTTCCGAAACCTGCCGGGCATGTGGAGTCTGCCAGTCCCAATGTGCTTTTGAGGCCATCGAAGAGGTGACCGACTGATGAAAAATGGTGGAATGATCATTGTGGGAGTAGGTGGAACCGGTGTCTTGAAAGCCAGCGATGTCATCTCGGGAATCCTGCTGGAAGATGGGTATGATGTCAGGCAGTCAGAGGTACATGGAATGGCACAGCGGGGCGGTTCGGTCATCACGCAAATTAAATATGGCAACGAAGTTCATTCACCGCTTCTGGCTCGCGGAGAGGCTTCGTTCATGCTGGCCATGGAAGAGCTCGAGTCACTTCGTTACTCTTCTTACTTGGCAAAAGGAGCGCGGGTGGTTCTCAATACCTGGCGCCTGATTCCGACCGGAGCATCCCCGGATATTCTTCCGGAGAGTGCCGCAATGATTTTGCGGACTTCCGGATATCAAGTTTATGAAATCCCGGCTCGGGATATCGCCTTCGAATTGAATAATCTGAAAGTGGTCAACATGGTGATGGTGGGGGGGCTGAGCGGGATATTTCTGAAGGAAAAAGAGACTCTCTGGGAGAATATCCTCACCCACGCTATCCCGACACATCTCCTGGATGTCAACCGGGAAGCCTTTCACCGGGGACGGGAGTGGATACGGAAATACAGTGAACAGTGAAGGATGGTTTCCAACAAAGGATATAAAAAATCGTCGGATAGGGAGGAGGGGAAGACGGTTCGATCCAGAGAGCCGGGAGATGGTTCCGAAGAAAGAGTAGGTTCGGCCATTCTCTTCATTATATCCCTAAAAGAGGGTCTGGAAGAGGGATAGGGGGTACCCGGGGGTTTTTTTGGAAGGAAATATGACAATTGACAACCCACCCCTATTGACAGTATATTTTAATTCAGTCGATAGTCCCTTCCCTGTTCACGACCCACCACTTACTTTCTGATAGGGAATGGTACTGAACAGTGTGAGGGGATAGCCAGAAGTCTTGCATCACGAAAAGGAGGTGAGAAGGAGTCCATTTAATTGGTTTTTATTTGAAAAATGCGTTTATTGTTTTTGAAACAAAATAAGGAGGGATAGTCACTATGAAACGGAATATGATGGGGAAAGTTCTTTTATTAACTGTTATCCTGACCACTCTTCTGAGCCTCTTTGCGTTTCCCGGGTTCTCCTTTGCCGCTGACAAAAAGTATACTTTATACTACGTGGACCATGGAACTCCTGGGAACCCCTTTTGGGCGGTGTACTTCAGGGGTATTGAAGATGCCGCAGAATTACTGAAGCCATATGGGGTGGAAGTGAAACATCTTTCCGCGGAAGCGGACGTCAAGAAGCAGATTGATATGTTGAAAATAGCTGTGGCTACCAATCCGGATGGTCTGGTTACTTCCATGATCGATCCCAAGACGTTTGACCCCATTCTTCGACCAGCAGTAGAGAAGGGTATGGCGTTGATGGCTGTAAACGTGGAAGACCCCCGGCCAGTAGGAGAACGGATTCCCTACCTGACCTACTATGGTGAAGATACCTGGAAATCCGGAGTGGAACTGGCAGCGGCCTTCATCAAGTACGTGAAAGATACGAATGGCTTCAAGCCGAAACATGTTTTGCTCTGCAACCCGATGGCTGGCCATTATGTCTGGGAAGCTCGGCTCCAGAAATTTGGAGAGAGTTTAGAGAAAGAATATGGAACCAAGCAGGATAAAGTCGTGGTCGGTGAAGATCCCACCAAGGCCATGGAAATCATCCGGGCTTCCTTGGTGAAGAACCCGGATATCGATGTGATTTGTGCCCCGGTTCATTTTACCCATGCCAACGTGAGCTTGGTGAAAGAACTGGGGAGAGAAGCGGGGAAGGATATTTACCTGTGCTGCTTCGATATGATGCCGGAGACACTCCTGGATATTAAAGAAGGAAGAGTCGTCTGTACCCATGATCAACAACAATACCTGCAGGGATTCCTCCCACTTCTTGACCTCTATCTCTATTTATCAAAACAAAAGGTCCATCCGTATGGTATCGTATCCACTGGTCCCATCATCATCGATAAGAGCAATGTCGATACGGTGATCGAAGGAGCCAAGGCTGGTTACCGATAATATGTGAGTTGAGTGAGCCCCCTGTCTTCTGATCTTTGGAAGATAGGGGGCTTTATATCATGCCTCGAAAATCTCCTCTGGTCCTCTTCCCCCGTTGGGTGGCGAGGGATTTTGTAAGTATGGGGTACTTTACAATCTGCATGTCTTTAACCGTTTCCAGTTTACAGTATGTTAATGGGAAAGGAGGAGGTGAGAGTCATTGAGTGTTTCTGTTTCAAAGGTTGCTGAAACAATGCCGCTCCTTCGAATTCGGGGACTCACAAAACGGTTTGGGGGCGTTGTGGCTCTTAAAAATGTTGATTTTGACGTGAACTATAATGAGGTTGTTGGTTTATTGGGTGATAACGGAGCAGGAAAAACCACCTTAGTGAAAACAATCATGGGTGTTCATGCTCCGGACGGAGGAGAAATTTATTTTATGGGGAAAAAAACCGTCTTCCGTTCTCCCGAAGAAGCCCGGGCCTCGGGAATTGAAATCGTTTATCAAGGCCTCAACCTGATCGAGACCATGAACATCTGGAGAAACTTCTTTGTAGGAAAAGAACAAACCCGGAGAGCAGGCTTTCTTCCCTTTTTAGATGTTCACCGCATGCGTAAGGAGACCACGGAAAATCTGAATAAGGTCCGGGTCAATATGCGTTCCCCCGATGAATATGTCAATATCCTTTCCGGGGGGCAGAAGCAATCCATCGCCATCGGCCGGGCACTCTATTTTGGAGCCAAACTCCTCATCCTGGATGAACCCACGACTGCCCTCTCCGTCAGAGAAACCGAAAAGGTTCTGGATTTCATTAAATCCCTCAAGGGGGAAGGGGTTTCGGTTATTTTTATCACCCATAACATTTATCACGTATTTGGAGTAGCTGACCGCTTTGAAATACTCGATCATGGGGTAACCATTGGTTCACTCACCCGGGATGAAGCAAACCAGGGGACCTGTTCTGCGGAAATCATCATGGAAATCATCCGAAAAGGGCGAAAAGAGGCCTAGGGGGCACACCATGGTAGAGAAAAAGACGAATATTTTTCGACGGTCAGAAATGGTGGTGGTCTTTCTCCTCATTCTTTTTTTTATTCTTTTCTCACGGATTTCTGCGGGTTTTTTCTCCCAGGACATTCTTAGTGTCATTCTTCTTACTGGATCAGAATTGGGAGTTCTCGCCTTAGGGGTGACACTCCTCATCATTTCCGGGGAAATGGATCTTTCCGTCGCCTCAATTTTCGTCTTCAGTAATTTTGTTATTCTCACCTGTGCCCAAAGAGGAATTCCCATCTTCCTTAGTTTTTGCATCGCTTTA
>JAPLGF010000351.1 GCA_026390275.1 Candidatus Atribacteria bacterium | reverse complement strand
AAGGGCTGTTTTTCGAGGAACTGTCATGGATGTAGTAGAAGCAGCCTATCGCCGGATAAATAAAACCGTACCTGAGGAATGAGGAGTGACAAACATGGAGTTGAAACCAGAGGAGATCCTGAATATCGAATTCGGGCATGGTTTCCGGGGATACAACGAAGCAGAAGTCAATGAATTTTTGGAAGAAATTACTTCCAAACTGGATGTTCTCCTGAAAGAGCTGGATCGGTTGTCCAGGGAAAACGATGATTTCAAGCGAAGAATGGCCGAACAGAACCAGTATCTCGAGCGCTTGGAAACCAGCATGGATGGATGGAAGAAACAAATCGAGATGGAGAAGGAACTGGTCCAAAGGGAATCCCAGATGGTACTCAAAGAAGCTCAGCTCAAGGGGAATCGGATTGTGGAGGAAGCCTTGAAAAAGAAGAAGGAGATCGAAGGGAGTTATGCGGAGCTCAGGGAAAAATACCACCTGTTCCAGATTCGTTTCCGGTCTTTCCTGCAGACCTTCATGGACAGCATCGAGTGGAAAGAACAGGATGCCACTCCGTCCAAGGCCCTATCGGAAGGAAATCGTTCCAACCCGGACGAAGCCGGGGATGACGCTACTCTCTTTTCCTTCAAGGATTTTAAAGACGATACCCAGCGGAAGCGATCATGATAACCTCTTGGTGGAGAATGAAAATCATTCCCCTCTTATGGGGATTTTTCTTTTCTTTTTTTCTTGACCAGGTGACGAAATGGTGGGCGATGACGTTCTTGTATGGGAAGGACATTCCGGTATTTCCTGGTCTTTTTGAACTCACGTTACAAAAAAATGCTGGGAGTGCTTTCAGTTTACGACTTCTCACCCCCACATGGCTTTTTCTGGTCACAGTGTTGATCAGTCTCATTTTTTTAATCCTGACCTTCTGGCCGTCGTTCCGGATGAAAGCGTCATTTTATGCCGGGGTGGGGCTGTTTTTAGCCGGGGCCTGGGGAAACCAGGTGGATCGCTTTCGCTTCGGATACGTTATCGATTTTCTGAAGCCATCCTTCTGGGCTACGTTTAATGTGGCCGATTTATCAATTATTGTGGGTCTCCTGTTGATTTTCTTGAATGTGTGGATGAATGACACCATCAGTAAAAAGACAAAAAATCAAAGTTTATAACGACGCATTTTGCCGGATCGATGTCTGGCTCCAACAAAATTTTCCTGACTGTTCCCGGACTGCTTTCTCCCGTTTGATCAAAGAAGGATTCATCAGTGTCAACCGGGTTTCGGTCCGGAAACCGAGCCGGGAAATTCATCCGGATGATGTGGTGGAAATCCGCTGGCCGGTGGATATCGGTCCTTCTCCCCTTCCAGAATACCTTCCCCTAGACATTGTTTTTCAGGATGAACACCTGCTGGTGATCAATAAACGGGCGGGGGTGACTGTTCATCCGGTGAGTCTTTTCCAGAAAGGGACGCTCGTCAATGGCCTGCTTTATTCCGGCATCCCTCTCTCCCATTACGGGGCTCCCTTTCGTCCGGGTATCGTCCACCGCCTCGATCGGGATACTTCCGGGGTGATGATGGTTGCCAAGACGGACCGGGCGTACCTGGAACTAGTACGAATGTTCAAGCACCGGGAAATCGAAAAAACCTATCTTGCCCTGGTGGAAGGACACTGGGAAGGAACCGGGGAAGTGAATGCCCCCATTGTTCGAAGCCGAATACACCCCTGCCAGATGGAGGTGACTCCTATCGGGGGAAAACCTGCCCTGACGATTTTGGCACCGGTGATCACCGGTGATCATTACTCTCTGCTCCTGGCTTATCCCCGCACCGGGCGTACTCATCAGATCCGGGTTCATCTCAGTTCTTGCGGGACACCCATTGCTGGTGACACTCGCTACGGCGCTCGTCCCGTTCCCGATCTCATCTCCCGCCAGGCCCTCCACGCCTTCATTTTGTCTTTTTCTCACCCCATTACCGGTCACCACCTGACCTGCGCAGCCGCTCTCCCTGCTGACTTTCGCACCGCACTGGATAAACTGGGAATGTGACCGGAAAAATTGGGGAATTGTAAAATTGGAAAAGACAATTCCAGGTTCCTATGTTATCTTTTTCACATCTTCTGGAATGGCCGGGGAGATGGTGAGGGTCTTTTCGTGTTGGAAGGTGACTTTACCCGGACCAGTGCCGGGAATGACCCGCAAATGTTTCACTTCGGTGAGGATAACACCGACGCGGGTTTCGTTCCGGGCGGAGGAGAAATAGGCGGCGATGCGGGCAGCGCGGAACAGGTCTTCTTCCCGGGATTCCGGGGAATGGGTGATACGCAGGAGAACATGAGACCCGGGAAAATCCCGCACGTGGAGCCAGTAATCGTTGCGCGCAGCGAGACGAGTCACCAGTTGATGATTAGCCCGGTCGTTTTTTCCCACCAAAATTTCGTTTCTGCTGGGAGTGATGAATTTGCGAATTCCCGAGGGAGCGAAGGGGGAAGGGGGAGAAGGGAGGGAGCTCTCTTCGGGCATGATTTCTTCTTTCGGAAAATGTGTGAGGTGGTCCAGTTCGTGTAAATATTCTCGTTTCTTGGCTTCCAGGCTTTTTCTTTTTTGGGAGAAAAGGGTATTTCTGGTTTGCGCTTTCCGGTAGAGGCGAAAGAAACGCTGCATATTCTGGTTGATGGTGAGACGGGGATCCAGCTCGATGAAAAAGGGCTCTGCGTTAGGAGAGAGGATGTTGGTGACTTCGGCACCATCGGGCCGTTTCGCAATCACCGGGAGCTGGGAAAAGAGTTTGAGGAGTTCCCCGGCGGAACGCAGATGAGCCATTTCATCATCCGATGTGAGGAGGGATTCGATGGTCTGGATCTCCTGATGGATGAAATTCAGTTCTTTTTCCAGGAATTTCCGACATTGTTCCCGGGCATTCTGTTCCTTCCGGGATTCCCAGAAAGTCCGGGCGTAAAATTCCATAGCCGGGGCAAAAGAGGGAAAATCTCGCCGGTCGGCGGATTCATAACGAAGGGAGGGTTTCCAGAAGATTCCCTGGGGTTCGCCGGTTTCGGGGGATAGGAAGACGGAGACGGGACCAGCCCCGGGGGTCAGAGGATCAGTGAGTTTCCGGAGTGCTTTCTGGATCTGGGAAATCGTTACTGGGGGGTTCGGGAACAGATCATCCACCATTTCGCGGGCCAGGAAGGGACCAACTCCCTGGAGATGACGGATGCACCAGCGGACGAGGGTCACTTCCTCCTGGGGAGGTTTCTGTTCGGTATGGAAATGAGGAGAGAGATATTCCAGTGGATCCCAAGCATCCAGTTTGGGGGGAGGGAGAAGATACCGCATACCGGGGGCGATGATACGGAACCGGCTCTGTTTGTCGCTCACCTGCCGGAAGGAACCCAGGATGATGGGATTCTTTTCAGTGGTGGTGAGGATGAGGTTGGCGTTGCGCCCGGTCAGTTCGGCATAGAGGGAAAAAGTATTCTCTGATCCCCACAGCCGATGATTTTTTACCGTAATGCAAACCACCCGGTCCCACTCCACCGGATTGATCGATTCAATTGTTCCCTCCCTTTGAGGAATAGGTTTGGAGCCAGGTTTCCCGCCTTTCCGTCATAACAATCTTCTGGATGCGAGCACTCACCAGGATACTTCGGAGCTCCTGAGTCAAATAACGAAGTGGCAATCCTTCCAGTATTCTCATGGGTGTGAGGTGTTGATACCTTTCATCACTTTCAATGATATAATCCCCAAGAGCCGCTGACAAGGGGTAGAGAGAAAAGATAGTGATCAGTAAAGAGACCACCGTGTCGGTCCCTGGCACCGTCAAGGGATGAAAATACGATTCACGACTCACGACTCACGATTCACGACTCATGATATTTTCAGGGTAGACCGGGTAAAAAGGGGTAGACAAATGAGAAGTATGACCGGGTTTGGGTATGCAGAAGGGGAAGGAGTACTGGGTTTCTATCGAGTATCAGTCAAGAGTGTGAATCATCGATTCTGCGATATTGCGCTGCGTCTCCCCAAGGAACTATGCCTGTGGGAAGAAGCGATGATGACCTGTTTGCGGGAACGAGTCTCCCGGGGGAAGGTGGAACTCAAGGTGTTTTTTGATCCCCGGAAAGATGCGTTTTCGGTGGAAGTTAACCCCCTCCTGGCTCAGGCTTATTTAGAAGCGTTGGGAAGATTGAGTCGTGATCTCAAGCTGGATTACACGGCCAGTTTCGAGGACTTATTACGGTTCAGTGATGTCATCCGGCTGAAAGAAGATGATCGACAATGGCTGGAGGAATATGAGGCGTTTCGTCCTATCTTTCAAAATGCTGTCGAAACATTCCTTTCCTTCCGGAAACGAGAGGGGGAAAAGCTACAACAGGACCTGTCATCCCAGCTCCAGCGAATCCGTATCCTTTGCGGGATGGTGGAAGACCGCACGCAGAATCTCACGGACTTCTTCCGGAGTAAGCTGACCCAGCGGATCGCTGAAATCCTTTCCATGGTTCCCGTGAATGAAACCTTACTCGCCCAGGAAGTGGTTTTTTATGTGGACCGCAGTGATATCCATGAGGAAATCGTCCGCATCAAGGCCCACGTTTCCCGTTTTGAGGATATCCTCCGCCGGCAGGAAGCGGTGGGGAGGGAACTGGAATTTGTGTTGCAGGAAATGAACCGGGAAGTGAATACTATCGGGTCGAAATCGGGAAACATCGACATCTCCTCCCAGGTGATAGATCTCAAGACTGTTCTTGAAAAAATGCGAGAACAAGTCCAGAATGTGGAGTAAAACATGTCGGGCATCCTTTTTGTGATTTCCGGACCTTCCGGGGTAGGAAAAAGTACGGTTCGAAAGGAAGTCATGAAAAGGTGCAAAGGGCTCAGATATTCGGTTTCCTATACTGCCCGGACGCCGCGACCCGGTGAGACCAACGGGGTCGATTATTATTTTGTTTCCGAGGGCACCTTCCTGGAGATGCGAGATCAGGGGGAGTTCATTGAATGGGCCAGGGTACACGGGAACCTTTACGGTACTTCTCGACGGCAGATGGAGGAATGGCTGGAAAACGGTCTGGATGTGATCCTTGAGATCGATGTGCAGGGGGCCATGCAGGTGAAGATGAACTATCCCCAGGGTATATTTATTTTTATTGCCCCTCCTTCTCTCAAGGAGCTCGGGCAGCGGTTGCGGGGACGGAACACCGATGAAGAAGAGGTCATTCTCCTGCGCATGACAAACGCCCAATCGGAATTGCAATCCATCCGGGACTATGATTACCTCATTGTCAACGATGATCTGAATAGAACCATGGCCACCTTCCGCGCCGTGATCATTGCCGAGCGCTGCCGGATCCGGTGATGAGAGGGCGAATGGTTCATTGTGGATGGTGAAGTCTTAAAAAATAGAAATTCGTCTCATGAAAGGAGAGTTGACCAAAAGGAAAGAAGATTCTGTTTGGAGTCACTGGTGGGATTGCGGCGTATAAAGCCGCCGGGATAGTGAGTTTTTTGATACAGGCGGGAGCGGAGGTGCAGGTGGTGATGACGGAACATGCCCAGCAGTTTGTGGGGAAATGTACGTTTGAAACCCTCACCCGCCGCCCGGTGTACACAGATCTCTTTGTACCGGGGGAAAAGATTTTGCATATCTCTCTGGTCCGAGAGTGTGACTGGGTGGTGATCGCACCGGCTACGGCGAATATCATCGGGAAAATGGCCGCCGGGATCGGTGATGACCTGTTGAGTACCCTTCTCCTCGTCGATCTCCCGAAGGTGATCGTCACCCCGGCAATGAACACCGGAATGTGGGAAAATCCCATCGTCCAGGAAAATCTCTGCAAACTTGGAGAACTGGGAGTGGGATTGATTGCCCCGGGGACGGGTTTGCTCGCCTGTGGAGAAAGGGGGACGGGCCGGTTTCCGGAAACCGAAGAATTTCTGGAAGCTCTTTTTTACCTCCGTTATTCTCCCCGGAATCTGGCTGGGAAGAGGATCCTCATCAGTGCCGGACCGTCCCGGGAATGGATCGATCCGGTACGGTTTCTATCTAATCCGGCGACTGGCCTGATGGGGTGTGCCTTAGCATCCGCTGCCCGGGCCCGCGGAGCGGTGGTCACCCTGGTGGCCGGTCCCCTGGCGGTGAGAGGACCGGGTGGGGTGACAGTCATTCCAGTGGAGACGGCACTGGAGATGGAAGAAGCCATGCAGAAGGAATTTGAACCATGTGATGGGTGTATCATGAATGCCGCCGTATCCGATTTTCGCCCGACTTCTTCTTTCGCCACGAAGTTGAAAAAAGAACAATACCCGGATTTTAACCTATCCCTGGTTCCCAACCCCGATATCCTTTTTGGATTAGGACAACGGAAACGAAATCAGGTCCTGGTGGGGTTCTGCGCCGAGACCGATAATCCGCTCACCGAGGCGAAGAGGAAGCTGGCGAAGAAAAATTTGGATCTCATGGTTGCCAATACGGTGGTGAAAGGGGAAAGTGGTTTTGCCGTCTCAACGAATAAAGCCTGGATTGTTAACCGGAAAGGGGAATCCATTGATTGTCCAATTATGGACAAGGTGGAACTGGCCGGTCTGATTTGTGATACCGTTGCCTCTCTTTTCCCACAATGAGTGCTCTCTATGTATCGGTTTCTCTCTCGATACCGGTCTATAAGGAATTTACTTATTCCATTCCGTCTGATGGAACCGGTCCGGTTTTTCCGGGAACCATCGTGGAAGTTGACTTTCATTCTACCATCCACCTCGGTTGTGTTTCCGGTTATGCTCCTGCAGAAGATAAATCGTATGATATTCGACCGCTCCGTTCAGTTCTTCCCCTTCCACCGCTTCGTCCCTGGCAACTTCAATTGGCAGACCGGGTAGCCTGGGAAACATTCGCCACGATCGGGGAAGCCCGGGATCTTTTTATTCCTTCGTACCGGCCTAGCTGGGTGCCCTGGGATGGCCAAAAAGTAACCTTTCTAGAAAATAATCCGGACAATCGGTGCCCCATGCAGAACTTCCTGCGGGAAGCCGGCATCGAACACTCGGAAGAGGGGATAAATCTGTTCCTCTTCCGGGAAATCTGTCACCTGAGGAAAAAAGATTTGACCCGCCTCGTACAAGCTGGTTCTCTGCAAGTTAACCGGGAGAGATGGGAAAAGCCAGCGGAGAGAACAGAAAAACAGGAGGCGCAAATCTTCTGGGGTGAGATACGGTCATTTTCCCAGAGTATCCCAATGATCCGGGAACTTCTTGAACCGGTGATCCGGAAGCGGGAAAAAGCTCTGATCGTTCTCCCGGGAATTTCAGCGGTGGATCGTTTTTCTGATCTCGTCTCTCCCCTTTTTCCCGGAATCCGGTTTCTCCGCTATGATGGCCGATTGAGCAGCAAAGAGCGCTACTTTCGCTACCGGCTGGTGGAAGGAGGGCATTACGATGTGTTGGTAGGAACTCGATTAGCCCTCTTTCTTCCGGCGGAAAACGTGGATCTTCACCTGCTGTTCGATCCTGAGGAGCTGGGTCATTTTTCCGATCGGAATCCCCGTTATGATTCTCTCCATGTCCTCTTCTCCCGAGTCCAGATCACCGGGGGGCGGATGATCATTCTGGGGGTCACTCCCAACCTCTGGATTAATGAAAAAATCCAGAGAGGGATCATTCATGAACTCTCGATGAAAAGCGTTCTTCCTCGTCAAACGAAGAAGATGGAACAGGTGACTTATGAGCAGAAAAAATCGTCGCTCACCCTGGTAGCTCAGAAAGCGATCGGGGATAATCTGGCCCGTCATGGCCGGACGATTATCTGGACCCAGAAGACCGGATATTCTTCCGCTCTAGGCTGTGCCGATTGTGGGTATTACTATACCTGTCCCCAATGTGACGTTGCTCTCCGGTATCATCGGTCGGAGAGAATCCTGACCTGTCCCCGCTGTGGGATGACCCGGGTTCCTGATGATACCTGCCCCCGTTGTCATGGTGCCTGGATGCGGGCATGGGGAGAGGGAGTGGAAAGAGTTTTTCAAAGTGTCAGGCGGATTTTTCCCGGAGTTTTAGTCAAATCCATGGAAGCAGATGACGTCCTTTCCAGGGAAAATGTCTGGACCGATCATTGTATGATCCTGGTGGGGACCTCGGCCGTTTTAAAAGAGGAGATTTTGGAAAAAGCATCGCTCTTAGTGGTCAATTCTTTTGAAGAATGGCTCATGATTCCGGACTTCCGCCTCCGGGAACACTTGTACCAGGATCTGCACACTGCCTGGTCATATCTGGGAGAAAAGAGCGAGATACCCTCCCGGTTCATCGTGCAGTGTCGCGAAAGCTACCAGCAATACCTGGGTGATTTTTTTAAGCCCCCAGCCGCCTGGTATGGAGCCGAATTGAAGAAAAGACAAACCCTTCACTATCCCCCTTTTACCATTCTTCTCCAACTGATCGGGAAGGGACGGAATAGCGAGGTGCGAAAAAACGTTCTTATGTCGATACGAGAGCGATTGACCTCGCAGGATATCCCGGTGGAAGGACCGTTTCCGGGAACCGGCCTGCGAAAAAAAGGAGTCTTCAGCGATGAGTTGATGGTCCGTTTTTCTCCCCTTCATGAGGAGCGAGTGTACACCATCCTGACCGGTATCATCGAGAGTCGCATCCGAGACGGGGTTTCCCTCGCTTTTGAAGTCCAGCAGTAGTGAATAATGGAGAGAGAAGTACCGGTTGAACATTTGAACCCCTCGGGTATACTAA
>JAPLGF010000053.1:4230-8879 GCA_026390275.1 Candidatus Atribacteria bacterium | reverse complement strand
AAGGAATAAGTCCGGAACAAGCACTGTTCAATACATTAACCAAGGAAGATATTCAGAAAGCCATTGATAGTATCCCCATGGAGTTTAAAGCAGTGGTGGTGCTTACTTTAGTGGAGGGTTTCTCCTACCAGGAAGCTGCCGACATACTAGAGATACCCATTGGAACAGTCATGTCCCGTCTCCACCGAGGCCGTAAAATATTGCAAAGCATTTTGTGGGAATACTCTTCCCAAAAAAATAGCATTGAAAAGGAGAAAACGGAAGGATGGACTGCAAGGAAGCAGTAGCGCAACTTTACCTGTACCTCGATGGGGAAGTTTTAACTTCAGAGGAGAGAAAAGAGATCGAAGAACATTTGAGACTTTGCCGGAAATGTTGTCAGAAGTTCGAGTTTGAAAGAAATTTGATGAACCTGGTAAAAGCCAAGTGCTTGGATATCCCGGTACCCCAAACATTCATCCATAAGATCGAAAGCGTCATTGCCAGTTTCTAAGGAGACACCCCTGCCGGTTCCGGGGTCCGTTAGAGAGATGAAAGCTTTTTTTCTTTCCCCTTTTTTATCTCACGCCGTAGACTGAATTTTCGAGGGAGAGCATATGAGTTCAGAAAAAAAGATTGCGGTTGGCGATATGGCCAGGGCGCTGGTCGAGAGTTACCGGAAGACGGAGCGTATCACCAATATTGAAAAGAAACACTTCCCATCCCGGTTAAACGTTATCCGGGTTACTGAAGAGCTCAGGGAACTTCTCTTCCCGGGATATATCGGACGAACGAATTTATGCTGGCAAAACGTGGAATACTCGGTCGGTGGAAAACTGGATCGTCTTTTCGATGAGCTGAGTTCTGAGATTGCCAAGGCCTATGGGGAAGAACCATCTTCCGATAGTTTCGCCCATTCCCAGTGCTTGGTACCATCCTGCGAACAAACCCTCTCCTTTTTTAAGGAGTTACCCGCTATCCGGGAGATGCTGGAAGAAGATGTCCAGGCTGCCTTTGATGGTGACCCGGCTGCCAAAAGCACCGATGAAACCATCTTCAGCTACCCTTGCATTGTTGCGGTATCTATCTATCGAATGGCCCACGAGCTTTTTATCCAGGGGGTACCGCTCATTCCCCGCATGATGACTGAATATGCACATAGTGTGACCGGTATCGATATCCATCCTGGTGCTCAAATTGGAAAGAGTTTCTTTATTGATCATGGAACCGGGGTGGTCATCGGTGAAACCTGCGTGATTGGCGATAACGTGAAGATATACCAGGGAGTGACCCTGGGAGCCCTCTCTTTCCCCAAAGATGAAAGAGGGAAGATCATCCGAGGCACTAAGAGACATCCCACCATAGAAAAGATGGTCACCATTTACGCTGGAGCAACCATCCTGGGGGGAGAAACCATCATTGGGGAAGGAAGTGTGGTTGGAGGAAATGTCTGGCTCACCCACTCCCTTCCCGCTCTAACCAAAGTCATCATCGAGGAGCCACGCCTGAAATTCATTGAAAACAAGAAATCATGAGTGGGGAAAACCCTCCCCGGAAAATACACCGACCGGGAGAAGGGGGGAAACGGGGGAAACATCGAATCCCCCTGGTGGTGCCAACTCCCCGATCAATCGCAGGTTTCGTCGATATCGTGATCCTGTTCGGACTCCTCCTCATTCTGAAGTACTAAATCGGCAAAATTCACCTCTAAGGGGACACTGATCTCGTGATTGACTGCTTCTAAGAGTTCCCCGAATCTCTTCTGGGCTTCAAAAAAGGTCTTGATCAACGGATGGGAGGAAACCCGCTCTTCCATCTCCTCCATTTTGTGTAGATCATCATCATCTAATTCTTGTTCAGAAGAAATATCCAGCAGGCATTTCTGTTCATCAGCCAGAGTATTCAGAAGAGCCATCGCTTCCGGATTGTTTACCAGGATAGAACGACAACGATCAAATTCCTGAAACAAGCTGTCTTGCAGAATGTACTCACTGAGCCTATGGACAGCATCTTTCATGTCTTCACTCAGTATGATTTCTTCCATTTGACACCTCCCGGGTTCTTCTTCGTCCTGAGCCATTTCCCTTTGATTGATCAAAACCCCAATACAATACTGTGAAACAACCAGTTCTGTCAAACCCGGCAGGTCTTCATTTCAATAGGTACACTCCCGGGCAGATTCCGCATACTATCGCAATCTCTCGGGGGGAGTCTCAAAAAAATGATCCGCACCACTCAAGATATACCCTCCCTGGGATACAACCTTTCTTTGGAGGTCAATTCAGTACTCCCCTTTCGTCAGGAGAACAACCACCCGATTTTCGAATAATGATCTCCGGTTTTACTGCCCGGAGAATACCAATGACGATAAAATTATTCCCCGCAAAAATCGCCGCCGGTCGTCACCGCTGGAGGGGATATCTCCCCTTATCCAGGAGAAGACTGATCATCCGATGGTATAAATGAGGATCAACGTTACTGGCTACCGAATGATCGGAAGAGGGAAGATACCCTCCCCCCTGGGCGGCTTGAAGCTTATAGAGCACTTCTCTTTCGATCTCCTCCCAATGTCCCTGTCCCAGAATCCGGACATCCAACCCGCCATAGAAGGCAATTTTATCTCCGTACTTTTTCTTGAGTACCACCGGATCCATACCCGCTTTTGCTTCTAAGGGATTATAAACATCGACTCCGGCTTCGATGAGGCTCTCGAAAATATCCAGGCTCCGTCCGCACCCATGGTAGACAGTGATCAGTCCTTTGCTGTGAAGGAAATCACAGAGTTGTTTGACGCAGGGGAAAAAGATTTCTCTCCACACCTTCGGAGAAAAAAACATTCCTTGGTCATACGCCACGTCCCCCCAGATGAACATCCCCTGCGGATGAGCGAGTTCGATCTGCCGTTCCGCGATACCCATCATAAAATCGGTGCAACGGAGAGCAAAATCCTTCACCTTCTGCGGGTTAAGAACGAGATCCATGAGAAGCCCTTCCGGTCCCCGGATACGCCACATGGTCTCATAGGGCTCACAAATGGAACCAAACACCGAAAAGCGAGATGAATTTTTTACTATGCTCTCGCCATAACTCTCCATGAAGCCAAAACTATCCCCACAGTTGATGATATCACATCGCGGCGAAAGGTACCGGCGATCATCACGGGGGTCATCAAAATGAAAGGTCTTGAAATCTTCCCCCCTTTTCACTCCGAAATCAAGGAACATCGGCATGGGGGCGGAGAATATTTTTTTGACCGTACATCCAAATCCACTTTTAAAAACCACATATTCCGGTGTTTCCTCCAAAATGGTACAACTCTCCACCCGGGGATCCATATTGGGGGAAATGACCTTGATATCGAAATCGTAGTAGTCGTATATATCGGTCTCGAATGGGAGATGGAATGCTCTTAACCAGTTTTCATAGAAACCACTCCAAAAAAAGTCGGTCAGCGGAACCCGGTCCGGCTCTTTTCGCAACTGGAGAGCGGTCTCCACCCGTTTTTTCTTTTTCTCCACCCTGTCCATATCCCTGATCCTCCTTTCAAACCATGCGAAAAAAAACTCTCTCGTTCGGACGGACGGTAAGCTTTCTCTCCTCTCGGAATCAGTAAATGGTGATCCATGCTCCGCATTTGCCTATTCCAACCTCATTTAATGGCTCCAAAGGTCAATCCCCTGATGAGTTGTTTCTGAGTCATGAGCACAAAAACCACTGCCGGGATGAGCATGATGACCGACATGGCACACATCCCTCTCCAGTCGATGGTGAATTCCTGGGTAAAGTCAAAGAGTCCCACCGGAAAGGTTTTTGAGGCCGGGGTCCGGGTGATGACACTGGCAATCTGACACTCGTTCCAGGAGGTCAAGAAAGCAAAAATTCCACTGGCAGCGAGACCGGGAAGAGTGAGCGGGAGATCGATTTTCACAAAAGCCTGCCACCGGGAACACCCATCAATCTGCGCCGCTTCATCTAAGGTATCGGGGATATCTTTAAAAAATCCCTGCATCAGCCAGGTGGTAAAAGGAATGTTCATGGCGGCATAGATGAGCATCAACCCGCTCACTTTATCGAGCAACCCGGACCGGGCGAAAAGGATAAAAAGCGGCAGACTGATGGAGATACCGGGAATAGAACGGGCCAGCATCATCCCGAT
This sequence comes from Candidatus Atribacteria bacterium, assembly GCA_026390275.1. Lineage (GTDB taxonomy): Bacteria > Atribacterota > Atribacteria > Atribacterales > Atribacteraceae > JAPLGF01. Next base: position 4,744 of record JAPLGF010000053.1, on the reverse strand, counting down.
GAAGACCTGGATGGACCCTCGAAAACGGAATCGGGAGAAGCTGTAACCGGCGAGCGTTCCCACCACCAGGGCCAACCCGGTACTGGAAATTGCCACCCAGAGAGAATTACGGAAATAATCATAAAAAGGAACGGATTTCTCCGTATGACCAGCCCCTAAAAGAGAGACGAAGGGTTCAAAAGAAATCTGATGGGGAATCCAAACCGGGGGTCGGGTATTCACTTCCACTTCCGGCCGGAGGGAAGTCATAACGATCCAGAGGACCGGAAGAAAAAAGATCAGTACTAAAAGATAAACCATCACGTTATAACATTCCTGTCGTACCTTCTTCCGTCGGCGTGAGATGCGACGGATTTTCGTCTCTTCGTTCATGGCTAAAAAACCCCCGCCCGGCTCCTGAAAAGTTGTTTAAAAAGGTAGAGTACAAATACAAACGAAAATGCCACGGTCACAAACGACATCGCCGTTCCCAGGCCAAATTTATTACTGGTGATGGCGAGCCGGAAGGTGTACG
>JAPLGF010000053.1:0-4225 GCA_026390275.1 Candidatus Atribacteria bacterium | reverse complement strand
CCGCACCAGGTCATAGGCTCGCCCCAGATCTAAGGAACGGATGACCAGGGCGATATAGATGAAGGGACTGATGAGAGGATAGGTAATATACCGAAATTGCTGCCATCCGGTTGCCCCATCGACTGCCGCGGCTTCGAAGGGTTCTGTCGGGAGACTGACCAGTCCAGCTAAAAAGATGATCACCATGAAAGGAGTACTCATCCAGATTTCCGACAAGAGAATGGCCAGGAGATTGATGGGATAGTTGATTAGCCAGGGAACGATGTAATACTTTCCGGTAAAAAAGTAGAGCAGGTTGTTGAATAACCCCACTTGATCGTTAAAAAACCATTTGAACTGGAAGCCGACTAAGACCGGGGCAAACATCATGGGCGCCATGATGGCGGTGCGAATGATCCCCTGCCCCCGAGTCACCTTGAACATGAGTTGGGCGATGAGAAGCCCCAGGAGGAATTCAACATTCACCGCCAGCGTCATAAAAATAAGGGTGTTGATAAAAGAACGCCAGAATATATCATCCTGGATGAGCCGGAAATAATTCTGGAGACCAATATACTTGACGGCCGAAGCCTTGAGCAAATTCAGGTTGGTGAGACTGAGAGAAAATGAGTAGATCATCGGAACCACGATCAACAAAGCCACCACTGCTACTGCCGGGAAAACCATGATCCAGGGGAGTCGTCGATCAAAAAGAGATTTCTTGATGCTGAGCGGTTTTTTTTCCTTTGGGGAACCCCCCCATGGGGTCAGAATCACCTCCATTTCCCCTATGCCCCCTCATACCTTGAGAACCGACCAGAAAGCCCAGGGGTATCCCCCGGGCTTTCTTTTAATTTTAATATCCCGCTTCTTCCATGATCTTTTCCACTTCTTTGGCCGCCTGGTTCAAACCATCTTCCACGCTCACATCCCCCAGTATAATCGCCTGCAGTTTGGGGTACAACACGTTCGATATCGGAATCCATTCCGGGACAATGGGAGGAGGAGTAAAGTCTTCATTAATTTGCAGCTTCATGAGTTCAAATCTCTTCTTGATCAATGGATCCGGAGAATTTTCGGCATTTTTAATCACCGCTTCAAACACCGAGTTCCGAACCGGGATATACCCGATATTCGCCTCGAAGAGTTGCGGGTCATAACTGGTGATGAACTTGACGAAAGCCACGGCAGCCGCCTTATTTTTACTCGCCTTGGTCACCGAGAAGCAATGGGCTCCGGCCCATCCACCGTGAATGCCGGCATCCCCCTGGGGTTGACGAGCGAGATCGAATTTTCCTGCCACTTTCGATTTTTGAGGATCCTGGAAATAGGAATACCACCCGTACCATTCGGTGTACATGGCAATGGTACCGTTCACAAAGTTTGCGGCCACATCATCCCACAGGAAGTTGACCATTCCGGGAGGGACGGCACCGGCTTTATAGAGATCCCGCATAATAGTCATTGCTTTAATCCCCTGCGGACCGTTGAAAGCCGGTTTATTATTCTCATCGATGATTTTTCCCCCGTATGACATCAGGATATCCCAGAACCGGCCAGATAACGCTTCTTCTTTTCCGGCAAATTCAGTCCCATACATCTCGGGTGGCTTGGAAAGGAAAAGGGCAATATCTTTGAACTCGTCCCAGGTTTCTGGAACTTTCAAATCTTTCCCGAATTTTTCCTTATAGGCTTTCTGAATATCCGGATTGTGGAAAACGTCGGTCCGGTAATGGAGCGAACTGATATCGGCGTGTCGGGGGATTTGCCAGAGGTGCCCATTCTTCTGGCAATACTGGAGGACCTTGGCAGAAAAATCGGCCAGTTCTTCTTTGGTAAAGTAACTCTCTAATGGCTCTAAGAAATCAAGATACTGCGATGGCCATCTCACAACCCACCAACAAGACAAAAACGAGAACCAGTAGGAATACTTTTTTCAATGAAAAACCCTCCTTTTTGAAACATGAAAAAATCTCCGGGGTAAACGGAACTGGAAGTTGACATCAGGCAGATATATTCAAAAAATTGGTATTTTTCGTGGGGATTTTCGTCTTCACCTCCTCCCTGACGGAATTAATTATTTCATGCTTTTCATACTCTGAAACCGATTCCAATACTATCATCACATATTTCTCCTGTCAATGGAACAGGTGAAATTTTGTTTCACCACCATCACCCCTAGAAAAACAGGTCTCCCGAATTCTCGCTAAAATGGCCTCCTGCCTTCCCTCTTTCGTTGACAGCAGAGAAAAGGGTACGTTAAAATCTGGGAAACTGATTTCTATAATTGCCTTAAAGGGAGGCTACCCGATGAGTAAAATTGGTGTGATCACCTTTTCTGATGGAAGACCCTATGTTCATCAAGAGCTCCTGCCGATGAATATAAAATTCCAGGAAAACCTCATTCTAAAACTGACCGAAGCTGGTCATGAGGTGGTAGTGGCCGATGAGCTTCCCTGGACGAATGAAAGTGCTGTTTCGGCTGGGAAAAAAATGCTCCGGGCCGATGTCGATTGTACTATTTTCAATTATGCCATCTGGGCCTGGCCCCATTTCACGGTGCTGGCTGCCCAGTTTGCTCCCGGTCCCTTTCTCTGTCTCTCCAACATCAACCCCGGTTATCCCGGATTGGTGGGAATGATGGCCAGTTCCGGAGCTCTGGAGAATGTGGGGATCCCGAATACCCGGATTTCCGGGGATATTGCCAGCGAATCAGTCTTTTATAAAGCCCAGACCTTCATCAATGCCGCCAGTTGTGTCAAAAGTTTGCGAGGGGAAACCTTTGGTTGCTTCGGTGGTCGTCCCATGGGAATGTACACTGCCACTGTCGGAACCGATACCCTGATGAAAACCTTCGGAGTTGACATTGAACATATCGATCAATGGGAAATCGTACGTCGTTCCGAGAATCTCTTGAAAAACCACCGGGGAAAAATAGAAAATGCCTTTGACTGGTGTAAGAAAAACATTGGAAAAATAGTGTACGATGGGAAACAGCTCACTCCGGATATCTTGAAAAAACAGATTGCCTCCTATTACGCCGTCAAAGAACTCTGCCAGGAGATGCACTTAGACTTCTGCGGGATCAAGGGACAACCCGAACTCACCAATAACTTTTGCACCATGGATGTTGCCGAAGCGTTTATGAACGATCCCTACGACTTTGATGGGCCGAAGGAACCGGTGGTGTGTTCCACTGAAGCCGACATGGATGCCGCCCTTACCATGGAAATCATGAAAAAGCTGGCCAAAACCCCGGTTCTCTTCGCCGATGTCCGCCACTGGAACGATGATTACCAGTTCCTGGATCTCTGCAATTCCGGTGAACACGCCACCTATTTTGCCAATGCCAGTTTCGATTACCGGGATAATCTCCCCCAGGTCACCTTCTACCCGGAAGGTTTCTACTTCCAGGCCGGGGGAGCCGCCGTTCACCATCTCGCCAAAGCCGGGAAAGTAACTCTTGCCCGTTTAGGACGGAAGGATGGAGAGTACTGGATGGCCATTTTAACTGGCGAATTTGTTCGGTACGATGAAAAAACGAACCTCGAACTCATGGCCCGCACCCAGAGCGAATGGCCCCATGCCTTTTGCCATCTCGATACCACCATCGACCGTTTCATTGCAAAATTCCCCTGTAATCACCTTCATGCCGTGTACGGAAACTACGTGAACGAATTGAAGATGGTCTGTGAGATGCTGGGCATCTGCTGGGAAATCATCTAATAAAAAAGCCGGCGGTGAAAAACCCTCTCCCGCCGGCCAAGCAACATCCCCTTCTTACTTCTCACTTTTTACAGTTCCGGACCGAAATGCTTGAGAATAACCAGGGTATCGGTAGGGCTGGTATTGCTGATTTTGATACCCTGCTTGGCTGCGTCCACAGTGACAAAGAGTTCGTCGCTGGTCATCTGGCCAAAACGGATGAGGGCAGGAGAATCGATATCGAGCACCCCAAACCTCCCATGCCCTTGAATGGTGATCAAACCATAGGCGGCTTTATCGGTAATGGTAACCGTTTTCCCCGGATAGACCCGGAGTTCTTTCGCAGAAAATTCTGTGGATTTATAAGAGATCCAGTATTCTTCATACCCTTCAACCTGCATTTTTGCCAGAGGTTTGACCGGTTTCGGTTCAGCAAACCGGTTCTTCTTAAAATCAGGATCCACATTCAAATCCCAGTCCAGAAGCCCAATGATATAATCCAGATCGTGTTGATATTCATTTGGAACATTCTTTACTAACA
>JAPLGF010000222.1 GCA_026390275.1 Candidatus Atribacteria bacterium | reverse complement strand
GCCGGTTAATTTTGAAAACCTCAGTCCGGTTATAGACCCTGATGTTTTTCGCCTTCTCGAAAAACTCCGGATCCCGCAATACTCCTACCGGTGTCTCCATCAACTCTCTTTGCTCTTTTATCTCTCCACTGATGTAATAGGGAAGCCCACACCCGGCATAAGAAAGAAACTTCCCTTTTTCAATAATGGTGATTTCAGCATCCCGTTCTAAACGCCGCAACTTGGCAGCCACTTTTGGTCCCGCTGCCACACCACCAATAATAACCACTTTTTTCCCCACGAAGGTCACCTCAATTAAGTAGACAACTCTATGAGGAACCGGCGGAGTTGTCTACTTAATTTTTCCCCTTTTTGTTTATTTCCATCGTACACCGTAGGCTAATTCTTAAGAGTAGTATTCAAGTAAATCAGGAGAGTTCAACTTAAACCGAGAAAGGTCCCCTTTTTTTCTTTTTTCACTGGAAACCATATTTGCCAATGGACGGGAAGAACAATACTCCATCAGTTTCCCCCCGGATTTACGTCCTGTTTTTGGCGGAACTGAGACTTCAAATTTTTCACATCGTTGTAAATCGTTCCCAGCGCCAAGAGAACGACTCCCCCAATCAGTATGGCGAATCCTCCTATTGCTCCCCCAGCTCCGGCTAATGCCATGCCAACCCAGGGAATCGTGACGTTCTGATCCGTACCGGGAGCGAAGGAGGTCCCCATATTCTTATTCATAAAATTTAAAAGACCCCCCGTTCCAATAAAGGAAAAAACCATGACGGCAATACCGATGATGATGACAATAATCCCGATCACCCGTAAGAAAGTGCCCATAAGATTCCCTCCAGATTCAAAGAATTTCATTCATTCTATCAAATTTTTTGTCAACATTAAACATCAATCCCTATTCTAATGAAGAACAGTACCTGTTTTATTCCACCCCGGGAAAATCATACTTGGTAAGACATTCCGACTGGTATATGGTATATAATCAGATAATCATGACAGTTCTAATTCCCCCCTTTGGCCAAAAGGGGGGAATTCCTTGAGGATGGTTATTTAGGGTATTATGGTATGTCTTAACCAACTCCACATCTCAACATCATTTTCGGGGTAGAATATGATTCGGGAACAATTCAAAAAAATCATCCAGGTTGTTTTTTCCCAGGTTCGGAAACACTATGGTGCGAACTTAACCTCTTTCGTCATCTTTGGATCGTGTGGGAGAGGAACCCCTCATCAAGAATCCGATATCGATATGCTGATTATCCTTAAAAAAGTTACTGGAGGTAGAATAACCAGGATGAAAGAATTCCGGGATTCCATTGATCTGGGACTAGAACCGATCATAAAAGAACTCCAGTTTTATCATATATATACAACTCTTTCTCCCATCATCCGGAGCGAGAAAGAAGTCCTCCAGGGAAGCCCACTGTTCATCGAAATGACGACCGGAATAAAAGTTTATAAGGATCGAAACAGTTTTTTTGAAAATTACTTGAACGATTTGCGTCAAAAGATGAGTTATTTTGGTTCGGAAAAAAAGGAAAACGGATATTGGGTCTACAAAAAAAACGTCGGCAAAA
>JAPLGF010000231.1 GCA_026390275.1 Candidatus Atribacteria bacterium | reverse complement strand
ATACAGAAAATACCCTTTCTAATATTATTCATGGCTCTCCTTCTCCTTTTCTGCGACATTTTTACCATTGTACCTTTCGCTCCCGGTATTGGCAAAGAATAAGAAAAGGGAAACTGATCATCGCCTTTCCTTCCACCTATTTGACGGGTATACACTTCCCTCTTTTTATTATTATATATTTTTTTGAATAAAACAGAATATGGTAGGCTCAGAATGAGTGATACCGGAATTTTTCCATCTCACGACTCACCATATTTTTTCGGGGAATGCCGTATAATGAATTGGGAAAGGTGATCTCTTTCCATTAGAACCCTATTTCAAGGAGGAAGATTGGTGTACCGTTTCAATCAAAATATGGTGTGTGGTCTTGTCTTTGGTGTTCTCTTCCTCTGTTTTATTTCTGGGTCCTCTGGCCTGAACAACCCCAAATCAACGGTTTCCTCACCGAAACCATCCCCCATTTTTTGGGACCGCCTCCTCATCTCCGACATTTTTGGGAATGACCCCTTACTCACCGGGCTGGAAGTGGAATACCCGATCACCTGGGTCATCACCGCGGATACCGTCACCGGAAAAGTGATTTTTTCTGATCAGAGCAATCCCCCGATTTCCCTCACCTTCATTCCCGCTCAGAAAGGAAAATGGATGAGCGCGGTGGAGCTGGCAGGAGCGGTGATCACTCTCCTTCAACAGACCGTTCCGGATCTCTCGTTTCTAAACCGCAAAGAAACGACGGGTCATGAAATCATCCTCTTCCATACCAGCGAGACCGCTACCGAATGTGTCGGAACATCCCAGGGTATTTTGACCCACTACTCCATTCTCACCACCCTCTATCGATCCGAATCCAACCGGATGAGTGTGGGGCGGATCATTATCTGTCAGGCTCCGGTGAAAACGTATTCCGTCATTTTCCAGAGGTATTTTGACCGTATGATTCAGTCGTCAGTAGGAAAAAGAACCGAATAAAACCGGGAGGATCAAGATGAACATCCCATCGGATCAACAAGGAGCCGAAAAGCTGGTTTTGAAAATATTTTTCATTATATACCAGATGAAAAAAAGCAACTATGCTGGAATGCTTAGAAATTCTTATTTCGGGTTTCAAATCGAACTCATCCCCGGAAAATAGTAAAGGAGTGATCGGTCATGGACAGCACCATCCAGGAAAAAGTGAAAAATTTTTACGGTGATATTGCGAAACAGGTTAGTGAACAATCAGGATGTTCGTGTAGAGGGAGTTCCTGCTGTGCCAATGGTGATAATGCCTCCCTCTTCTATAACCCGGAAACTTTGAATGATCTTCCACCCGAAGCAATCCTGGCGTCCCTGGGGTGTGCCAATCCCCTGGTTTTCGCTCAGCTTCAGCCGGGTGAAACTGTCCTGGACCTGGGGAGCGGCGGGGGAATCGATGTCTTCATTGCTGCCAAATCAGTCGGTCCTTCCGGGAAAGTATACGGTCTCGATATGACTGACGAGATGCTTCTGCTTGCCAATACCAACAAAGAGAAGATGGGAATCACGAACGTGAAATTCCTTAAAGGGTATATCGAAGACCTTCCCCTCCCGGAGGGGACAATCGATGTCATCATCTCAAACTGTGTGATCAACCTCTCGGAGAATAAAACTAAAGTCCTCTCTGAAGCCTACCGGGTCCTCAAATATGATGGGAGACTCGCCATCGCCGATATTGTCGTTCTCAAGGAAGTCCCGGCAGAAATCCTCACCACCGTCGAGCTCTGGGCGGAATGTATCGCCGGTGCCCTCCCCATCCAGGAATACCGGGACATTCTTCAGAGTGCCGGCTTCCGGGATATCTCCATCGAACCTGTCCATCCCTACACCCGGGAAGCCATTGAGGGATTGATCGCCTATCAGCCCCACCGAAGCGAGGAACCCTCCCCCGAATTCCTCGACCTCGTAGATGGTGCCTTCGCCGGAGCATTGGTGAAAGCGTGGAAGTGAGCGAGGAGATTCCCATCTTTGAAGACTGTGGAGTTGGGGAGTTGGAAGTACTTTTAGAATTTTTGAATTATATAGGGCGGGGAGTAAGTTGGTATAGTTTCAGTGATCAGAAATATTCCCCCACCCATTTTTTCATTCATAATTCATCATTCATCATTCATAATTCATAATTCATAATTCATAATTCACTTCTCACTCCTCCCGGTCCTTACCTCAACCGGACCTTTTCGATGATGTCCTCCACCTGAGGAATGGTGGCAAACTCCAGGGATGCGGCAAAGGGGATGGGGACATCACGAGAGGCGACCCGTCGTACCGGGGCATCCAAATCATCGAAGCAGTCCTCGCTCACCCGAGCGGCTACTTCTGCACCGAACCCGCCGGTTTTGCAGTCTTCTTCCACGGTGATGCAACGCCCGGTCTTGCGGATCGAGGCATAGATGGTTTCGGTGTCGAGAGGAGTAAGAGTCTGTAGATCGACCACTTCGCTCTCAATTCCTTCCTTGCTGAGTGTCTCCGCCGCTTCCAGGGCGAGATGCACCATCCGGGAGTAGGCAATGATAGTGATATCCTTTCCGGGACGGGCGATTCGGGCTTTCCCGATGGGAAGGGTGTATTCTCCTTCCGGAACTTCCCCCTTTTTCGAATAGAGCTTTTTATGTTCGATGAAGATAACCGGGTTGGGGTCCCGAATGGCCGATTTCAGGAGTCCCTTGGCGTTATAGGGGGTCGAAGGCATGACCCCTCCCCCCTGACTCCGGAAAACTGCGGAAACCAGGAGCTGTCCACCGGTCATATAACGCAGCTTGGCGGCCTGGTTCACGATCTGATCCATGGCAATGGTCATGAAATCCACGAACATGAATTCCACCACCGGTCTCATCCCGAGGAGTGCGGCTCCGACTGCAATACCGGCGATCCCCGCCTCTGAAAGCGGGCTGTTTCTCACCCGCTCCGGACCAAACTCATTGAAGAGCCCTTTGGTTACCGCGAACGCTCCCCCATGTAATCCAATATCTTCTCCCATCAAAAAAATCCGCTCATCACGGGTCATTTCTTCTCGTAAGGCTTCATTGAGTGCCTGGGAAAAAGTGATTTCTCTCATGCTCATCCCTCTCTCATCAAAAGATCAGACAAGACTTCATCTTTCGCCGGTTCCGGGCTGGCAAAGGCAAATTCAACCGCCTCATCCACTTCCTGTTCGATCTGAGTACGGATCATCGAGATTTCCGATTGATTCAGCACCTTTCGATACTGGAGTTCTTTTTCCATCCGGGGAATGGGATCTTTTCTCTTCCATTCCTCCACTTCTTCTTTCGTCCGGTACACGCAGGGGTCGCCGATATCATGGCCTTCATGGCGATAGGTTTTCGCTTCGAGGAGAACCGGCCCCCGACCGCTGCGAACTCGTTCTACCATTTCCCGGGTGGTTTCATAGACCTCAAAGAAGTTATTCCCATCCACCGTGATTCCAGGGAAGCCATACCCTTCCGCCCGTTTCGCCAAGTCGGTGACCCTGGTAACCTCTCGTAAACCGGTACTGATGCCGTAGAGGTTATTCTCACACACAAAGAGAACCGGGAGATCCCAGATGGCCGCCATATTCATGGCTTCGTGAACCGATCCCTGATTGGCTGCGGCATCTCCGAAGAAGCAGGTGACGATCTGATCACTCTTTTTCAACTTCAAAGCATATCCGGCACCGACCGCAATCGGAGTCCCGGCTCCAACAATTCCATTGGCTCCCAGGATTCCGATGCTCAGGTCGGTGATATGCATGGAGCCCCCTTTACCCTTGCAGTAACCGGTTTTTTTCCCCAGGAGCTCAGCCATCATCCTCCTGACATCACCACCCTTGGCGATACAGTGCCCGTGACCCCGGTGGGTACTGGTGATGTAGTCATCCTTCCGCAGGGCGGAGCACACTCCCACCGCCACTGCTTCCTCTCCAATATAGAGATGGACCGGTCCCCGGATGAGGTTCTGCAGAAAAAGGTAGAGCACCCTGGTTTCAAAAATCCGGATTTTGACCATCTTACGGTAGGCTTCCAGGAAGAGCTGGTTATCTTCATCTTTACCAGTCATAGAGATACCTCCCATTGAGAAATATCTCTATTGTAGCGGATAAGAAAAAATAATCTAATACAAATTAAAAAACGTTGCCCGAAGTGAGCTGGAGAAAAGAGAGGTTTCACTTCTCACTGTCTTTTCAGGATCACGGGGAGACCATTTTTGAAAACAGCACCTGGTTCTAAGTATTGACCTCAATCTGATCCCGTCCCAGGTCTTTCGCTTTATAAAGCGCCATATCAGCCCGGGAAATCAGGGAATCCAGAGAAGTATCCTCTTTGGTTACCTCCGAAAGACCCATACTGGCCGTCACGGTCAAGGTCTCTCCGGAATCGAGCTTCATGGGGGTGTGGTGCAAAGCCTCCTGGATACGCCGGGCGGTCGTAAGACCATCTGTCAGGCTGGTTTCTACCAGCAGGATACCGAATTCTTCTCCCCCCAAACGCCCCAGAGTATCCACCTCCCGGATTTGTTTTGCAACGGTATGAACCAAGTCCTTCAAGACCCGGTCTCCTGCCAGGTGCCCAAATCGATCATTGACTGATTTGAAATTATCCAGATCTATCATGATAAAGGTAAATGGCTTTCCATAACGGTGGAACCTGCTCATCTCATTCTCAGCGGTCTCGATGAACACCCGCCGGTTGAAAATGCCGGTGAGGTCATCCACCGAGGCCAGGCGATGGATGAGCTCCTCTGCCTGTTTTCGGTCGGTGATGTCGCTCAGCACGACCCGACACACCGGCACACCATTAGCGTCCTGGGCCGTGACCGCCTCCACCCGCGTCCAGAATGCCGTGCCGTCCGGTTTCACCATCCGCATCTCGCACACCTGCGGCGCACCGGTTTCAAAGAGCTGTTTACGGTGGCGGTAGTAGATGTCCTGGTCCTCTTTGAGGATGAACCGGGAGATAGGCTGCTTGATCAGCGCACCCCGGGCCACCCCCAGCAGGGTCACGGCGGTGAGGTTGGCTTCCTGAATCAACCCCGGTTTGCTCAGAGTGCAATAGCCCACCGGCGCCAGATCGTAGAGGTCGAAATACCGGGCTCGCGCGGTTTCCAGTTCCGCCTGCGCCCGGCGGAGCTCTTCGTTCTGTATCTCCAATTCAATCTGATGCACCTGCAGGTCGTGGAGCGTCTGCCGGGTTTCTTCGGGCGACATGGCCTCGAGGTTTTCCGGCGACTGGACCGCCTTTCCCCGGGTTATTTCCTCCGCCCGCTGGCGCAGAGTCTGCCCTGAGCTTGATGAAGGGGCGACGTCACCGGGTCGGTTCTCCTTGTTTTTCATGGTGCGCCTCCATCGTTCGATCACTCTTTAATTCTTCCGCCCGTTCCGTGGTGGCAATCGCATACATCTGCCTGGCCTCATTCACCAAAGCGGTGGAGACCATCGAGACCTCCACGACAGTGCCCCCTTTGGTGATCCGTTGGGTATGATACGGCTCCATAATTTTAGCCTGGCTAAGCTGATGTACCTTGGCCAACGCTTCCTCTCGCAGCCCCTCCGGGATCCGGTCACGGACGTTCATCATCAGTGCCTCGGCTTCACTCCAGCCATACATCCTCACCGCTCCCGGGTTCCAGGCCAGGATGCGCCCATCCAGGCCCTGCACGGTGATGGCATCGTGGGCATCGTGCACTACCACAGCCAGACGGAGCAGCTCATTGGCTTTTCGCAACGCTTCCTGCGCCTTTTTCATTTCGGTGATGTCCTCGATCATGCAGATATGGCGCGGATGTGCTTTATCTTCAACTTTCACCGGGGCAATCGTCATGTTGATCCAGACGGTGGTCCCGTCATGATGAAGATAACGTTTTTCCATGTGGTATCCATCGATTTCCCCGGCATTCAACAGCACAATATTATCAAGATCTTCCTGAACATCATCCGGATGCGTGATGCTCATCAAGT
>JAPLGF010000214.1 GCA_026390275.1 Candidatus Atribacteria bacterium | reverse complement strand
ATGACATTCATTTACAGGAGAAAGATGACTGTTTTAGGCCATCTTTCTCCTGTAATCAACAGACAAGATGGGCGAAGTGGTTTCAATGAGTTATTTTAAGGTATGACAATACCAGTTGTAAAATTAAGTGTAGCATTGAAGAGATTCTCGGCATCATCTTCCACCTGCATGAGCGCCACCCACCCGAAGAGAACAGTGACTTGAGTTCCCTGGAGCATGTAATCAAAAAGCGGTCTTCCAGTTAAGGTAACACTCTCGCCATCAGCACTCAAAGCCACATTAGTGACAATGAAACTTCCATTGGCAGCCGGAAGGAAGGAAACCGCCCAGAACCCAGGAGTGGTGAAAAGAGTCAAGTTTCCTACGTTGATCGCTTCGTTGAAATTCACCTGAATGGTGGGTGCGACACCTAAAATCGTGTCAGCTCTTGCACTTAAAGATTGTAAATACGGTCCCTGACCATCCACCACGATATCGAAGTTGGTTTTCGTACTTTCTGCCAAGCTCCCCTGGGTGGCGGTGAAACTGAAGGTGACTGTTCCTTCGGTGGTTCCGGTGTCACCCCAGTTCCATTGGAATTCGCCGGAAGGCGCTGCAGAAACGGTTTGGATCACGGTAGTACCCCGATAGATCTTAAGGCAGAAGAATCAAACACTTTCTCATATTTTTTCCCTCCTTGAATCTTGATTTCCTCATTATATCATTATTCGTTCAAATTAACGGTTTTGTTTCGAGATTCTGTGTGGAAAGTCATTTTTTGATTCAAAAGTGGAATTCAAATTTCCTTTCAACGAAAAAAATGAGTCATTCGGGAGGAGGTTTATTCTGACAGTCAGTTTATTTCCGATCTTCTTTTCTCTCTCATTTCATTGACAAAGGAAGAATCAAGCATTAGGATATTGGTGGGTTCTTAGAAACCCATACATCTTTAATATTTAGGAGGTCTTAGTTTCAATGCCAACTGGTAAGGTCAAATGGTTCAACACCACCAAGGGTTACGGCTTCATTGAATCAGATGAAGGCGGAGATGTTTTCGTTCATTATTCAGCAATTGAAGGGACAGGTTTTAAGACCATCGAGGAGGGTCAGGCTGTCGAATTTGAGGTCCAACAGGGTGCAAAAGGGCCCCAAGCCACCAAAGTGAGAAAAATCTAAGTAGAGAAACTTAGAGTATTCGAATGAGAGAAATCGCCCCGGATCTCCATCCGGGGCGATTTTGTTTTCGGGAAAGACCGCCATGCCTTGCGAATACCCTGGCACCATCAAGGCCGGTATTTTTTTCGGGGTGGTTCAAACAATCAGCATGGTCCCTTTGGTGGGAGGAAGGGCAGCCTGGTGGAAGTAGGCTTCCGTGACGTAATGTTCCATCATCCGGTGAGTATTGAAATAAGAAGCGATTTTACCGATGGAACTTTTCATCATTTTGATCCACCAGTCGATTTGCTGGTAGTAGGTGGGGAGAATGATGTACTCCAATTTGTTGTACAGGTCATCGATTTCTTCCCGGCTCTGTTCCGCAGGATCGGCTTTTTCGGTGGGAGTCGGGCCAATCGACCAACCGGTTATACCTTCCAAGCATCCCTCGATCCACCACCCATCCAGGATGCTGAAGTTCAGAACCCCATTATGTGCTGCCTTCATCCCGCTGGTTCCCGAGGCTTCCATCGGTCTTTGGGGGGTATTGAGCCACACATCCACTCCGGAAACCATTTTTTTGGCGATTTCCAGGTTGTAGTCTTCTAAAAAGACGATTTTGATCTCGTTTTTCAAGCTCTGGCAGTACTGGTAAATGGTCTGGATAATCCTTTTTCCTTCTTCATCCTGGGGATGGGCCTTGCCAGCGTAGATGATCTGGAAATCTCCTTTCCTCCGGACCCGTTTCAACCGTTCCGTATCGGTGAACAGGAAATGAGGTCTCTTATAGGCAGTCATTCGGCGGGCGAAACCAATGGTGAGAGTGTCTTCGTCCATGTCTCCACCGCCAGTGTCCCGGACATAGGCGAGAAGATGTTTTTTTCCGGCCTGATGAGCGTCCCAAATCTCTTCGTCCGGTATGATGTCAACCCGAGTTAGCAATTCTGGTTGATGGGCCCAGCCCGGGATATACTGATCAAAAAGATCCCGGAAAGGATTGGAGGTCCAGGTGAAGCTGTGAACTCCATTGGTGATATCGTGGATGGTATATCCCGGAAACATATTGCGCGATACTTCGGTGTGTCGCTTGGCCACTCCATTGATGTAGCCACTGAGATTGAGAGCCAGCCGGGTCATGTTGAGATCCTCATTTCCTGCTAATTTCTGCAAGAAGAGGAAAGGGATCGGTTCGTTGAGCACTTGTTTCACCAGATCATAACTGAACTTATCATGGCCGGCCTCGACCGGAGTATGGGTAGTAAAGACACAGAAATTTTTCACTGCTTCGGTGTCCCACATTTGATCCTCCGACCACACTTCTTCCAGTCGCTTCTTGTTCTGCTGGAGGAGTTCCAGGGTCAAGAGAGCAGCATGGCCTTCGTTGATATGATATTTTCGGACATTCAGACCGAGAGCCTGCAGCATTCTGGTCCCCCCGATGCCCAGGATGATCTCCTGCTTCAGTCGATATCGCCGGTCTCCACCATAGAGACAATCGGTGATCTGACGATCGTCGGCGGTGTTTTCTGGAAGATTGGTATCGAGAAAAATGACCGGGATGATTCCCCCGGTCATACTTTTCCAGTAATACGCCCAGGCTCCGACTGAAACCGTCCGTCCTTCCATTACCACCTGCACCCGGGGGGAAAGAGGTTCGACAAATTTCTCCACTTCCCAGGTCAGGGGATATTCTTTCTGCCACCCATCGGAGGTGATTTCCTGCCGGAAGTACCCTTTTCGGCTGATGAGGGTCACGGCTAGGAAGGGGGCAGAGATATCGGCTGCCGCCCGGACGGTATCGCCGGCCAGAACTCCCAATCCCCCGCTATAACTCGGGATATCATTGGTCAGGGCAATTTCCATCGAAAAATAGGCAATAGTCTGTTCTTTTCGAAACGAATTGAGAATATCCACGCTCTCACTCCTTGAATCAAATTGAATCACCGGCCGGTTGACCCCAATCCATTTTCTCCCCGCTCCGATGGGGAGAGGTCGAAGGATTCTAAAATATGAACGGTTGGAATCTTTCGAAGCGCTCCCTGGACAATCCGGTCTTCCTGATGGATGTCATACGGTTCTTCACTGAAATTGAAGAGTCTCACTATCCAGTTTCCCCGGTACCCGGCATCGATGGTTCCCAGGTGAATGAAAAGGGCTTTTTTAATTCCCATCCCACTTCGAGGTCGAAGAACCACCTCGTACCCGGGAGGGAATTCCGAGGCGATTTCCAGATCGATCACCACGCTTTTTCCGGCCGGAATGGTTTGGTTAACCGGACTGAAAAGGTCAAAACAGGCATCATCAGCATGGGCAAAACAAGGGATGCGAGATCTTTCGGACAGTTTCTTAAACTTTATCCAAACGTCTTTTCCCACCAGAAGTTTCCTCCCCGGTCTTTATATCGTTCCTCCTGCATTGTATGACAATCACCGGAGAGAGACAACCGGAATGTCCAAATCGTGATAAAATAGTGATTAAAAGAGAAGCGCAGGGTGATGGTTCTGGGGGGAAGGCACGGTTAGAGGGATGGATGTTTCGGAGCGGTTCTATTTCTACAACTTTGCACTGGAAAAGAAGACCCTTGATGAAGTGGTGAAGTCTCTTTTTGACTTTATCCGGCAAGACCCGGCGGGCTCTTACCGGATCATCATCGGAACGGATTCTAAGGGGACCAAAGACACCCCGTCGCTCCAGGTTTTTGTGACCGCGATCATCGTTCATAAGATTGGATACGGTGCCCGGTTTTTCTGGATGAGGAATTATCGAAAGGACCGGTATGGGATACGGGATCGGATTTATTTGGAAGCCGCCTTTTCATTAGAAGTGTCTCATGAGTTGATTCACAAACTTGACACCTTTCCCGATAATCATCTCTCCAACTATAGTGTGGAGATTCATGTCGATATTGGAAACAACGGTCCCACCCGTCATCTGATTCAAGAAGTCACCGGAATGATCGAAGGCCTGGGTTTCGTGGCCAAAATCAAACCGGATTCTTACGGTGCTTCCCGGGTTGCCCATCGGTACACCTGAGTTTGAACCCCTTTTCATTTTTCCTCTTTGATTCCTTCAAAAAAATCGAGGACCAGGGTGAACTATAGTATAATCTCTGGTGAAAAAGGGTGGCAGAGAATGATTCTTTTCGAACAGGAGGAAATCATAGTGGCAAAGATTTTAAGAAAGGAAATTCTGACCCCTCAAATCAAATTGATGGTTGTACATGCACCACGAGTGGCACACAAAGCCAAAGCGGGACAGTTTGTCATTCTTCGGATCAACGAAGAAGGGGAAAGAATACCGCTCACCATCGCCGATTTTGATCCCCGGGAGGGAACCATTACCATCATCTTCCAGGAAGTGGGGAAGAGCACCATGCAACTCGGTGAGCGGGAAGAGGGAGACGACATTCAGGATTTTGTGGGTCCCTTGGGTAAAGAAATTGAAGAAAAAAAGTTCGGTCATGTCGTCTGCGTGGGGGGAGGAGTAGGTATTGCCCCGGTTTACCCCAAGGCTCGAGCGCTCAAGATGTTGGGGAACCGGGTCACTTCCATCATTGGTTCTCGCACGGCGGACTTGCTCTTCTGGGAAGATATGATGGGTTCGGTGAGTGATGTGCTCTATGTCACCACAGACGATGGAACCTATGGTGAAAAGGGATTCGTCACTTCTGTGGTGGAGCGAGTTTTAAAAAGCGAAGGGGCGGATCTGGTCATTGCCGTGGGTCCCATCATGATGATGAAGATGGTCAGTTTATTAACCAAAAAGTTCAATGTACCCACCATGGTGAGCCTGAATCCGATCATGGTGGATGGAACCGGAATGTGCGGATGTTGCCGGGTGACAGTGGATCATCAGTGTAAATTCACCTGTGTGGACGGCCCGGTTTTTGACGGTCACCTGGTGGATTACGATGAATTGCTGGCCCGTCAGAGAAATTACCTCGATGAAGAGAAGAGAGCGACCGAAACCTGGCTCATGAAAAAAGCAGAGGAGGAAGTCCGTCATGCCGGATAGTCGTCTCACCGGACGTCCAAAAATGCCGCAGCGAAGTGTTGCTGAGCGCATCCGCGATTTTAATGAAGTACCGGTCGGTCTTCCGGAATGGGCCGCCGTTGATGAAGCCCGGCGGTGTTTGCAGTGCAAGAAGCCCGGATGCATGAAGGGTTGCCCGGTGGAGATTGATATCCCGGGATTCATCGGTCTTTTAGCGCAGGGAAAATTCGATGCCGCGGTGGCCAAGATCAAAGAGAAAAACAGTCTCCCGGCCATCTGTGGCCGGGTGTGCCCTCAGGAAGAACAGTGTGAAAACGTCTGTGTGCTGGGAAAGAAAGGACAACCCATCGCCGTGGGATATTTAGAACGTTTCTTAGCTGATTATGAACGGGATAAAGGAATTGGGGCACCGGAGATTCCGACCTCGAATGGACGTAAAGTCGGCATCATCGGATCCGGGCCATCCGGACTCACCTGTGCCGGAGATCTGGCCAAAATAGGGTACCGGGTGACCATTTTTGAAGCGCTCCATGCAGCTGGGGGAGTACTGGTCTATGGTATTCCGGAGTTTCGTCTTCCCAAGGCGATTGTGGCGCAAGAAGTCAACTTCGTCAAATCGCTGGGAGTGGACCTCGAGGTGAGTACCGTGATTGGAAAAACCCTCACCCTGGAAGATTTGAAAGATGACGGGTATGAAGCCTTCTTTATTGGATCGGGAGCCGGACTCCCTCACTTCATGAATCTCCCCGGTGAGAACCTGAATGGGATCTATTCTGCCAATGAGTTTCTGACTCGTTCCAACCTGATGAAAGCTTTCCGTTTCCCTCAATATGACACCCCCATCAAGATTGGCCGGAAAGTCGCAGTTATTGGAGGGGGGAATGTGGCTATGGATTCCGCCCGGACTGCTCTCCGGTTGGGCGCGGAAGAGGTGTGCCTGATCTACCGTCGGACCAAGAAAGAAATGCCCGCTCGAATCGAGGAAGCGGAAAGAGCGGAAGAAGAAGGAATCAATTGTATGATTTTAACTAACCCGGTCCGGTTTATCGGGAATGATAATAAGTGGTTGAGGGGAGTGGAATGCATCCAGATGGAACTGGGAGAACCAGACGAAAGTGGACGGCGACGACCAGTCCCGGTACCAGGGTCGGAATTTGTCATCCCCGTCGATACCCTGGTGGTGGCCATCGGGCAGGGACCCAACCCTCTTTTACTGGAAACCCTTCCCGATCTTCAATTGAATAGGAGAGGGTACATTGTGATCGATGAGGAGACCGGTGCCACCAGCATCCCGGGGGTTTTTGCTGGGGGAGACATCGTCACCGGGGCAGCGACCGTCATTTCTGCCATGGGCGCGGGGAAAAAAGCTGCCCGTTCCATCGACCATTATCTACTCCGAAAATGATGTGGAATTGTGGAATTGGGGAACTGTGGAATTGTGGAATTGTGGAATTGTGGAATTGGGAAGGATTGGGAGGAGTGAGAAGTGAATTACGAATTACGAATTATGAATGAAAAAATGGGTGGGGGAATATTTCTGATCACTGAAACTATACCAACTTACTCCCTGCCCTATATAATTCAAAAATTCTTAAAAGTACTTCCAACTCCAC
>JAPLGF010000006.1 GCA_026390275.1 Candidatus Atribacteria bacterium | reverse complement strand
TATACTACCGTGAATCGGGTAAAGATGTGGAATTGTGGAATTGTGGAACTGTGGAATTGGGAAAGACACCCCGGGAAAGAATGGGGAGTTGGGGAAGACACCCTTATCTGTCATCCTGAGGAGTCCGGTGCTTTTCCGGACGACGTGAGGATCTCATCATTTTTCGGTCATGGCGAGCCCTCGTTTGGTGAGGGCGTGACCATCTCATCTTTTAAGAAAAGAAAATGAAAAAATGGGATTGCCAGGTCGAGAGCCATAAAACGGCGGTACTCCTCGGAATGACGATCCAGGGTGATGCTGGGAAAAGCAGGGAATATCTTGGTGGTGGGAGGGTCCATCATGAGTCAGGGTCATTTTTATGTCACCACGCCGATTTATTATGTAAATGATGTACCGCATATCGGTCATGCCTATACCAGTTGCGCGGCGGATATTCTTGCTCGTTATCACCGTTTATTGGGAGAGGAGGTTTTGTTCGCCACCGGAACTGATGAACATGGACAGAAGATCGAAAAGGTTTCCAGTGCGCAAGGGGTGACTCCGAAAGAGCTGGTTGACCGGATGGTCCTTCGCTTTCAGGATCTCTGGAAAAAGATGGATATTTTTTACGATGACTTCGTCCGGACGACTGAAGAACGGCACATAGAAACCGTCAAGCAGTTTTTCCTGCTCCTGCAGAAAAAGGGATATATCTATAGGGGTGAGTACCAAGGGTGGTACTGCGTTCCCTGTGAAACCTTCTGGCCGGAGAATCAGTTGGATGAGCGAAAGGTCTGCCCGGACTGTGGACGTTCCTTAGAGAAACTCCGGGAGGAGGGTTATTTTTTTGCTCTCTCTCGGTTTGAAAAACCGCTTTTAGAATACTATGCTGCGAATCCGGATGGTATCATGCCGGGGAGCCGTTACAACGAAATCGTCAGTTTTGTAAAAAGTGGTTTGAAAGACCAGAGTATTTCCCGGTTGGGGCTCCAGTGGGGTATTCCGGTTCCGGGAGATGAACGGCATTCCTTGTATGTCTGGTTCGATGCTCTGATCAATTACTTAACGGTGGCTGGTTTTGGAACGGATGAAGAGAAATTCCATGCCTTCTGGCCTTCGACTTATCACTTGATGGGGAAGGATATTCTTCGTTTTCATGCCGTTCTCTGGCCAGGTTTGCTCCTGGCTGCCGGTCTTCCTCTCCCGCGCCGGGTTTTCGCCCATGGGTGGTGGACGGTGAAGGGAGAAAAGATGTCCAAGTCCCGGGGGAACGTGGTGGACCCCCATCTGATGATTGAAAAGTATGGGGTGGATCGTTTCCGGTATTTTATCATGCGGGAAGTCAGCTTTGGGCTGGATGGCGATTTCTCAGAAGAGTCCTTGATCCAGCGTACCAATGCGGATCTCTCCGATAATTTTGGAAACCTGGTCCATCGGTCTCTGAATATGGTATGGAAATATTTTCAGGGGAGAGTTCCCAGGCCAGCTTCCTACCAGGAAAGAGAATGGAACGAGCTCCTGTCGGATGTCCTCCATACCGTTTTGTTTTCCCTGGATAAATTCGCCT
>JAPLGF010000307.1 GCA_026390275.1 Candidatus Atribacteria bacterium | reverse complement strand
ACGTTCATATCCACCTGGGCCATGGAATCTTCTTCAAAATTGAGATCAAGAAGATCTTTCCCGTTCACTACCCCCACGCTCACGGCCGCCAGGTAATCCTTCACTAAGCCCCCAGAATTGATGATTCCGCGGTCCACGTAGTGCCACAAGGCATCCATCAGAGCCACAAATGATCCGGTAATCGCCAGGGTCCGGGTTCCCCCATCGGCTTGAATGACGTCCGAATCGATCAGGATGGTTCTTTCTCCCAGGGTTTCCATGTTGATCACCGATCGCAAGGCTCGTCCAATCAAACGCTGGATTTCATGAGTCCGGCCACCAATCCGCCCCTTGATCGATTCCCGGACGTTCCGGGTAGTGGTAGCCCGGGGAATCATGGCATACTCAGCGGTGATCCATCCCTGGTTGGTTCCCCGCAGAAAGAGAGGGACTTTATCTTCAATGGTGGCGGAACACACGATGCGGTTGTTTCCTCCCTCGATGAAGACTGACCCTTCTGCGGAACGAAGATAATTTCGGGTAATGGTAATGGAACGTATTTCATCGGGCTGCCTTCCATCGCAGCGTGCCATGGTCTCATTTTTCTCCTTTTTCAAATACTGGTTCAAATCCTGAAAGCTATTGAACTTCTGCAATGAGTTTTTCATCCCTTTCCAGTGGTTCGGATAAATCAATATGTCCACAGAGCGTGGTTTCTTCTTTCCCATCGATCAGGATCTTGACCCGGGTGACATCGGGAATGGCCGTCAAGGAATCGACGATACAAAAAATACTGAGAAGCTCCTGTGAGGTTCCTCCGGACTGACCGGTTTTCATCTCCTTGCTCAAATCGACATACACCACCCCGCCCTCGGTAAAGACTCCATTGAGACGGGTCTCCCTGGGAAGGGGATTGTAGAGAGAGGGAGAAGTGGGTCCCTTGATGAGTTCCTGGACCACGTCTTCCAAAAGGTGATCGGTTTTATCCAGCGGTCGTTTTTCCGCCACCAGGGCAGTAAAGTCTTCGTTGGAAAAATAGAGGAGAACCTCGTTTTCCCCCAACTCGATGGTGGGAACAGGGGAGATTTCACCACTGACAGAAGGGGTGGGGATGAAACGTCCCCGGAACCCGGGGATGAAGTATTCACCGGCGTAGACCACGGCAAAAAAAGCCGCCACACCGATAAATATGTAGAGGAGTGGCTGGAGATAAGCCATCCGTTTTCGTCTTCGGCGCCGCTTCACTCGTTCTTCGTCCATGGTCATTCCTCGATATATTTCTTGAGATCCGGGCTGGCCACAAAGGCGTCCACCGCATTGGCCATTCCCTGAACCAGTTTATCCTGAAACTCGGCTGAATTCAGTTTTTTCGCTTCCGTCCCATTACTAAGAAAGCCGATTTCAATCAAACAAGAGGGGAAATACATCCCCTTCAGGACCACCAGCGGGGCCTCCTTCACCCCCCGGGACTTTTGATCGGTCTGACTGGTGAGGTTCCTTCCGTATTCTGAAAATACTGGTTTTCCCGGTTGGCCACGTCTTTAGCTCCTTCTCCCTGGTGCTGGGCACTCCCCACGAACACCTCCACGCCGGTTGCCGCCGGGTTGGGGCAGGAGTTGGCATGCAGACTGAGAAGAACCACCGGTAACTTGTTGTTGGCCAAGGCGGACCGTTCTTTCAACGTGGGGTAGGTATCGTTTTCTCGGGTGAGATAGACTTCATACCCCCTCCGGATCAGCTCTTTTTTCAGCTTCCGGGAAACTTCCAGAACCACATTCTTCTCCTGATACTTGTTATCGATGGCACCAGGGTCGTCTCCCCCGTGTCCCGGGTCGATCACCACCACCCGGAGATTCAACTTGTCGAAGGGGAGTGTCCCGGTGGGGGAAGGGCTTCCTGAGGGGGGAGGGGTTTGCGGCTTCCCGGTCACTTTCGGAGTCGGGGCGGAGGGTGTCGGGGAGGTACCCGGTGTTCCTTCTACCATCGTCTCCGTGCTGCTCACCAGGTCGAGATACACCCGGGGTTTACTCCCACCCAGCACTCCCTTTTTGATGGTGACCGGAGATTTCAGGGTGACAGTAGCCACCAGCAGGTTACCCCGTTTCTGCACATCCACTCGTTCCACCCGTTCATCGTTTACGGTATAGGAATCCGAGACTCCCGGATCGAGATCGGCATTTTCAAAGGAAACCACCAGCTGCCTACCTCCCTCACCAACTTCCAAGGTTTGGTACGGAAGACCAATTCCAAAATCAAAAGTGATCCGGGTTCTTTTTTCCAGGTTATACGGATTGGTTCGGATATTGAGGAGACCGGGGCTCTCTTTTAGGAACTCCGTCCCCTCCGTTTGAGATGGAGGGGGAGTACGAGTGGGCCTGACTGGCTCAGTGGGAGTCTCCTGGGGTGGAACCGGAGCACCGGAAGAAGTGATGTCGAAAAGTTTCGCCAGAAGAACAGTGGAGACAAAAACGGTGTTGTCCCGGATGAGGACCGCCTCCCCCAGGGGTATTTCTTCTCCCCCTTCCGAGACCGCTTTCCCTTTATCTAAGGAAAGAACCCATCCCTTCCCACCAAAAACCAGGTTCACCTTTTTCATTATCGGAGAGTAATACTCCACTCCTCCCATTTTCTTGAAGAGCGATTCTACGGAAACATAGGTCTCCCCGCCCGCTTCGACGATTTCTCCCTCCATCGGATAGGACTTTCCCTGGTACTCCATGACCACTCGTGCCCCAACCGGGAGGGTAAAAATCAGAAACCCGAGAAGAAAAGTAAAAAAAACAGATAAAAACTTAAAATGGTGAGACATCCTTTTTCCCATCCGGTGTAATGTCCTCCAAATCCCCCAGTGCATTTTCCCCCACTCCCCCATCATAGGAGAATGGGACAATCTCTTCTTCCGGGGGGATATTTTCCCCGATCTCTTGTACTTCTTCCGTCCCTTTCCTGGGAGCGCTCAAAAACTGCACGCTGATGGCCCGGATTTCATAGGAAACTCGCTTATTCCCATTTCGGTCTTCCCAGGAATTGGAACGTAATTCCCCCACCACTGCCACCCGGCTCCCTTTCCGAAGATACTTGGTACACACCTCAGCAAGCTTGGACCACGCTGCCACCGCAATAT
This sequence comes from Candidatus Atribacteria bacterium, assembly GCA_026390275.1. GTDB lineage: Bacteria > Atribacterota > Atribacteria > Atribacterales > Atribacteraceae > JAPLGF01. The sequence continues at coordinate 3,399 of JAPLGF010000307.1, read as the reverse complement.
ACGTGGTCTCATTGACCAGCCCATTCTTCCCCTGATACTTACGGTTCATGGCGATATTGAACTTACTCACCGCCGTTCCCTGTGGCGTGAAGCGTTGCTCCGGATCCCTGGTCAAATTCCCAATCCCAAAGAAATAATTGATATCTCCCGCCATTCCGCATCCTCCATCTCTGAAACAACATTGAAAAGTATAAGAAAAAACCCTCACTTCTTTCCCGGTAAATTAAGTGTAACACATTGGGGCACAACGGGAAAGTACTAATAATTCCCCGCCTCCGGAGGGGTGGCGCTTCGTTCTGGGATGGGTGCCTTTGCCTTTCACTTTTCACATTTCACAATTTTCCCCATTCCCCATTCTTTCCCTGTCCATTCCAACTCAACAACTCCTCCAACTCAACATTTATTCCCCTCCCCCTCCTCTCCACGTAACAGCATACAGATCTGTCCTGCGATGCGAGAGCAGGGGGAGTTTCTGCCGGGTGCGGTCAACGTCAGAGAGATCGAGATCGTTGATGAGTACGGCTTCTTCCTCGCCCAGTTCCCGGATGACCCGCCCCAGCGGATCAACGACCAGGCTATGGCCATACGCCTGGTAGGAGGATTCCGGATGGGGGGCGGGAGAAGCCCCAATCATAAAAACTTGATTGTCCACTGCCCGGGCCCGGAAGAGGAGTTCCCAATGCAGCGGACCCGTCACTGGATTAAAAGCCCCCGGCACGACGATCAATTTCGCTCCCCGCAGCGCATAAAGTCGGGCAAGCTCCGGGAACCGCAGGTCATAACAGATCATCACCCCCACCGTCCCCCAGGGAGTCGGACACAAGGTGAGGGAGTGTCCCGGTGAAAGAATCGAAGACTCCTGAAAATAGAGATCCGCAAAGTCCACATCGAAAAGGTGGATCTTCCGGTGAATCCCCAGGATCTCCCCCTCCGGGTTTAATATCACCGAGGCATTATAGAACTCATTTCCTTTCCGTTCCGGAATGGAACCCCCCACCAGGTATACCCGGTACTTTTGTGCTAAACGCATCAGGTACTGTACCGTTTCTCCTTCCGGAATCTGCTCCGCTTCCCGGGGAAAATGTCCCACCTCATACGGACACTGGAACATCTCCGGCAAAACCACCAGCTCTACCTTTTCTCTCCCCAGCAATGCCACAAACTCTTCCATCCTCAGCAAATTCTCCCTCTTGTCTGGTCCCGTCCGAAACTGAACCATCCCCACCCGCAGCGTGTCCATTGCACATCCTTTCTTTTTCATGGTAAATAAATCTCATCCTGCGCTATAATACCTTTAAATTATAAGCGAAAAAGAGGCCCCTTAACATCTCACCATATATTCGCAGCAGAACAATGTTCCTGCGGACATGGTTGCAGCAAACATCGAATCCCCCTGGGTCCCTCTTTATCCCAAGAGAGAGATTCTACAATGTTCACACCGGGAGACGGTACACCAACCGGTGGTCCTTCCCCTCCTGGCAGGGTAGGGGAAGGTGGGTGCTTTTTACTGTCTTTTCCAACTCCACAACTCAACACTTTACCAACTCCACAATTTTTTATTCAAGGGGATGATGAAGAATGCGAGGATTTGTCCCATGGGATATTGACCGAAGGCTCCAAGTTTTCATGGAAGAGGATTTGGGGTTCGATGATATCACCACCCAGGGATTGGGAAATCTCAGTTTGAAGAAAGTGAAAGCGAAGATTATCGCCAAGAGTGAGGGGGTCATGTCCGGTGGTCCCTTCGTCCTGCGGGTGTTCAGTTTGCTGGATCCGGAAGTTCATGGGACGACCCACATCGAAGAAGGGGAGCGCTTTCACCAGGGGGAGGATGTCATGGAGATCCAGGGGCAGGCGCGGGCGATCCTGATGGGAGAGCGGGTGGCATTGAACCTGCTCCAGCGCCTGTGCGGCATCGCCACCAAAACCCGAGAGCTGGTTGATTCAGTGTACGACTTTCCGGTAAGGATCGCGGACACCCGGAAGACAAGCCCGGGTCTACGCATTTTTGAGAAATACGCCGTACGTTGCGGGGGAGGGGTAAATCACCGGCTGGGACTCTATGACTGCGCGCTCATAAAAAACAATCACATCACCATCTGTGGCTCAGTCCGGGATGCCATCAGGCGGGTACGGCTCTCCATTCCCTTTACCGCCCGAATCGTGGTGGAATGCGAATCCCTGGCCCAGGTGAAGGAAGCACTGGAGGAAAAGGCTGACGTCATCATGCTCGATAACATGGACATCCCGATGATCGGGCAGGCCGTGAAACTGGTGGACGGAAGGGCCATCATGGAAGCCTCCGGCGGAGTGAGCCCGGACAATATCCGGGACATCGCTGCCCAGGGAGTAAACATCATCTCCACCGGCTTCATCACCCATCACGCCACCTGGCTCGACCTCAGCCTGCACGTGGAAGAATACGACCATGTACTATGATGCCCTGATCATCGGAAACGGCATCGCTGGCAGCAGCCTGGCCATTTTCTTAGCGGAGAGCGGACAGCGGGTCCTTCTGGTCACCAAGGGGGAATCGTTTGAAGACACCAACACCCACCAGGCCCAGGGGGGGATCGTCTATCGCGGGGTGAATGATACCTGGAAGCTTCTCTATAACGACATCATCAATGCTTCCGATCACACTTCCAGTGAAATGAGCTCCCGGGTGGTAGCCAGGATCGGGCCAACCCTGGTGAAACGCCTGTTCATTCAGAAACTCCGCGTCCCCTTCGAGCAAGATGAGAATGGAGAATGGAATCTCTTCCAGGAAGCCGCCCATTCCCGGAGGCGTATCCTCCACGTAAAAGACTGCACCGGGCGGGCCATCCAGAAAGCTCTCAATGAAGGTGTCCTCCGGGAACACCTGATTGATTTTAAGAAAAATACCTGGGCAGTTGGCCTCATCCTTTCCAGCCAGTATCAGATCGATCCCCATTCCCGTTTCCTCTCCCCGGAATGTCACGGCGTTTATCTACTCGACGCCCGGAAAGGGGAGATCATGCCCGTCTTTGCCCGGGCCACCGTCCTCGCCACCGGGGGTCTCAATTCCCTCTACCGGCATGCCACCGGGGGCGACTGGAATACCGGTGACGGCTATGCCATTGCTGCCCGAGCAGGAGTCACCCTGCAAAACATGGAATATATCCAGTTCCATCCCACCCTCCTGTATGCCCCCGATTACAAGCAGGCGTTTCTGGTGTCGGAAGCGTTCCGGGGGGAAGGAGCCGAGCTGGTCAATGAAGAAGGAAAATCCTTCATGCGAAAGTACCACCCCCTGGGGAGCTTGGGCCCCCGCGATGTCATCGCCCGGGCTATTTTTCAGGAAATGCAGAGCAGGAACACCCACTGCGTCTATCTGGATCTCTGTAAAAAGATGACATCAGATGCAATTCGGGATAC
>JAPLGF010000267.1 GCA_026390275.1 Candidatus Atribacteria bacterium | reverse complement strand
CTTTTTCAAAAGTAGCATGGTTGTTTTTTTTGTATTTTTTCTTTTGTCTTTTATTAATTTTACAGCGTAGGTTGTAAATTTCCGGGTAGTGAAAAAAGCTATGTAGAAAAGAACCTAAGCGGTAAATGAAAACTGTAGAAAATAATGAACTTTAAAAAAACACATGGCGTACCATGAGAATGATCACTCCCCCGAGATACGCCACATTCCAATAATATCAGAAAAACCTCGAGCTTCCTCCCGATGATATTTCAGGATGAATCACAAACGATGAGAGCACGGAAGGAAATCAACCGGAAAAAATCTCTCTCACTTTTGAAGTCCATCAAATTCGTCGGGATGTTGTTTCTTAAAACAGGACAAATGCACGCACTCCACAACTTTCTCATCTTCTTCCCGACAGGCACACGGAACATAGGGCTGAATAGAATACCCGCAGACAGAACAAGGTTTTTTTTCAGAGTTTTTTTCCAGCTTCCAACCCATGATCATCCCCTCCTTCAATGTCCATCTTTTAAAAAGAAAAAGAATTTTATCCAATTTTCTTATCAACTTCCCTCTTTTTATTGTACACCATTTTTCCAGAAAAAACATGGAAAAGCCAAACATGCACCAGTTCCGGACACCGTCAGAGAAGCAAAATTGAAAGAATATTTTATTAAGTGGATTAACAGGAATGATAATTCTGTTGACGGGCTGGCATGAAGGAATCCGGGGTTTGATTGGGGGGACCATCGGCGGAGTAATCAAATCTTAAAAAGAGAAAAATAAAAAAAGACTCTACGAAGGTTGTCACGAAATACGGTAACAACCTTCGTAGAATGAATATATCAGCTACAACCTAGGACACAAAGGTGATGAATCCTTATTCGGCATGTGTTTCTTCGTTTTCCGACTTGGTACTCTTCTCTTCGGAAGGAGATCGGTGAAAGTCGCGTGCTCCTCCTCCACTTCTCTTTGCTGGACCGGAATCTGCCCTTTTTGGTTTAAGAGGGGCAATATAAAAAAAATAATCCGGATCCTCATCTTTTTCTTTTCCCGTATTCGGGAGAATGAGTATCTTATTCATAGTATTCAATCGGCCACTTAAAAAAAGGTTACCATTTCGGTCCTTCGTTTTCCAAAGTCCGGCGAGTTTCAATGCATCCATCGACTGTCCTCCTCAAGCATGGTCTGAGAACCATACCATAAAATACTGTTCTAGAAAAATCAATTGATTTGTGATTTGGAAAAGATACCTCAAACCATTATATCTTCTTCCCGTCCTTTTCCCCTCGCCCACGACTGGATGTTCTTCCCCAGCATTTCTTTCTGTTTGTATTGCTTAATAATCTTACACCGTGAACTGTCGGGAAAGAGGTGAGGCGGGTTTTCATCTCCTGACAGGATCAAAAATGATCATAATCTTCTTTCCTTATTTTACCCTTTTTCCTGGCCGGCTGTCTCAACTTATAAAAATGTTTTCTTCATCTAAGGATGGTTTTTTTAGAGCACACTTTTACTTTATCTCATGATCATGCTTCTTTCCTTCATCCATACATCAATTTAATATTGCCAGAAGAGGATCAACCTACGGCGCAGGCTGCTTTTTCCGGATGGTGCGGGTGGCAATCACGTCGATTCCTTCACCAAGAACATTCGAAACAATGATATCACCACAGAAAACAGGAGCACTGACTCTCACCGTGGTCATGAAAGTCATAAAGTCATCCATTCGGTTCTTGGGAAATGGTTGGGTCGTCCGGATGGGAAGCCGTCGAAGTTCACCCCCCTCCATAACACAGGTGGTGGTCATGACTCGCCGGGGATTGGTTATTTCATCCTGGGCGTACTTGCCACCACGTTGACACCGTCCTCCTTTCACCTGAATCAGATCTCCCTCTTTCTCCGCTTCTAAGGTACAGCCCATAGGGCAGGCGGTACAGATGAGTTGCCTATATTCCCTGGATTGGATTTCCGGTGATTTCAATGGTAACCTCTCCTCCTTCTGGTGGCCACGGGATGGAAGGGATGTCGATACGGATCATCTCGCTGGGGCGGCAAATCGGAGTTTTCTTCCGGGCAAACACCTCATCCCTTTTTCGGAAGATAATTTGTGTTTCCCGGAATCCCTGAGACGGACGGATAAAAAGAATCCCCTCTTCGATATTACGGATTCGCTGAGGAATGACCAGACCGGTCCCCACACCGACTTGCAGAACGAACCGAACTTTTCCCCGAGGTCGGTGGGATGCCGCCGCTTCTCCTGCCTTTTGGGAAACAAAGGTGACATAATCCACCAAATCAAAGACCGAGGCGACATTTCCACAGGCATAGAACCCATCGACATCAGTGGCAAAGGTTTCGTCAACATAGGGACCCCGGCTGATGGGAGAGAGAGAAATGCCGGCTTTTTGGCTGATCTCGTTTTCCGGGATCAAACCGACAGAAAGTAAAAGGGTATCACATTCCAGAAATCGCTCCGTTCCGGGAACCGGGTGCCATCGTTCATCGACCTGACTGACCAGAACACCTTCCAACCGCTCCTTTCCCACAATTCCCGTGACAGTATGAGAGAGGAGCAATGGGAGATCGAAATCCAGGAGACACTGGACATAATTCCGAACCAGGCCACTCAGAGAATTGCGAACTTCCACCACTGCTTCTACCGTAACCCCCTCCAAAGAAAGGCGTCTGGCCATGATGAGACCGATGTCACCCGAACCCAGAATGACAACCTTTCGTCCCGGTAGATACCCCTCTATGTTCACCAGATATTGAGCCAGTCCCGCGGTATAAATCCCCGCTGGACGGGTCCCCGGAATCATGATCATTCCCCGAGTTTTTTCCCGGCACCCCATGCTGAGAATAACGGAACGAGCATGAAATTCGTGCACCCCCCGGGGACAAACCGTCCGGATCGTCCGGGAAGGTTCCAGATCAAGAACCGCGGTTTCGGTCATGACCTGCACCCCAGTCTTCCCCAGTTTTTCAATATACCGCGAGGCATATTCTGGACCGGTCAGCTCTTCTCCGAACACCTGAAGACCAAATCCGGGATGGATACACTGATTTAAAATACCTCCTAAATATTTTTCCCGTTCGAGAAGGAACACGCTCTTCGCTCCCTGTTCCCAGGCCGAATGGGCCGCTGCCATTCCAGCCGGTCCGCCTCCAATGACGACGACCTCTGCTTCAATGTCTCGTGGCATACGATTCTCGCTCCTCTCTTGTTTCCCCAACCAGACAATGAGAATGTATTCCCGACTTCCGGATATCATTTTCACTGAAACCGAGAAGGGCTATCATGGTAGACAGAAGATGCATCTCACAAAAGCTTCCCTGACATCGTCCAGCAGTCACCCGGGTCCGTCTTTTGAGGCCGTCAATCGTACGGGCGGATGGCGGAACGAACAGGGCACGTTTCACCTCTGCCAAGGTCACCTCTTCACACCGGCAGACCAGCCGTCCCCAATCCGGATCCTGAGTAATGAGTCGCTCTCGCTCCTCCCAACTACATTCGCTGAAAATCGGCGCATTCTTCCGAAGATTAAAATGGGCTTTGTGAACCAGATTCAGCCCTCTTTTCTCGAGGAGTTCCCCAACATATTCGGCAATTCCGAACGAGGCAGTGAGCCCGGGTGATTCTATTCCGCACAGATGGACAATATTCGAAAAACGGTGGGAAAAAAAGATATGAAAGTCCCTTTCCGGAAGTACTGAGCGAATTCCCGCAAAAATCTGAATGGTCCGATCAAAGGGGAGATGGTGAACCAGCTTCTGAGCACCAATTTTCACTTCTGCCAGTCCCTGCACCGTGGTGGAGGTATCCCCTGGTTTGACCGGTTCAAAATTCGGTCCGACTAAAATATTCCCCTCTGGAGTCGGGGAGACCAGGATTCCTTTGCTCAATGACGTGGGTACCGGGTAGAGGACGTGTTTCACATAACCCCTGGTCTCTTTATCAAGGACGTAGTATTCACCCCGATAGGCTTGCAGCGGTGGGACCCCATCTCCACACTTTTCCGCCAATGCTGGTGCCGAGAAACCGGTGCTATTCACCACCCAGTGTGCGACGTAATAATCGGTTTCGGTTTCGGTTTCGATTCCGATACCCCGATCATCAGAATGGAAATCGATGACTGGTACATTAAAAACAAAATCCACTCCATTCAAAACCGCTCCTTCTGCCAGAGCGAGAGTGAGACGAAAAGGAGAAATGACAGCGGTTTGTGGATCGTAGTATGCAGCCACCATATTTTCCGAAATGTTCGGTTCTAATTCCTGCGTGTCTTTCGGACCCAAAATCTCCGCTTCCGGACATTGACCTCTTTCCTGGAGCAACCGGAGATAGGCCAGATCATCCGGAGACAAGGCAACAGTGAGGGCACCGGTTCGAGCAAGATGAAAGTCCAGCTCATCCTGGGCTTGATGGAACCAGGGAAGAGAACGCAGGTGAAGTTCACCTTTCATCGTTTCGGGAGTATAATAACTTCGTGAGTGGATGATTCCGGTATTGGCCTTACTGATCCCACAGCATACATCCAATTCTTTTTCCAGGACCAGAATGGAACATTCAAAATGAGAGAGATACCAGGCCACGGCACACCCCACCACTCCCCCTCCCAGGATGATGACATCATACCTTTTCTTCATTTTTTGCCCATCCCTTCACCCGTTCGATTCCCTTTTTCCAGAGGTTCCATAAACGGTTCCGTTCTTTGGAATCCATGGCTGGTTCATAGATCCGGGCCGCTCTTTTCATATTTTCGATGAAATCACGGTCCAGAAATCCTAATCGCTTCCCCAGAAGATAGTACACACCCAGGGATGTTGCCTCAGAATCTGGAAAGACATGGATGGCTTTTTCGCTGATATCAGCTTGAAACTGCATGAGAAATGAATTCTGGCTCATCCCCCCATCCACCGAAATGTAATGGATGGGAGAAAAAGAATTTTCCATCACCTTCAGGAGATCTGCTGATTCAAATGCTACTGCCTGCAGCGATGCACGAACAATTTCATTTTTCCCTATCTGTGGTGAGATTCCCAATAATGCCCCTCGAGCAAATGGATCCCAATATGGTGCACCTAATCCGGTAAAGGAAGGAACCATCAGGAGATGGTGAGTGGAAACTGCCTGACGGGCAATTTGTTCGGCTTCCCCAGGATAACTGATGATTCCCAGGTTCACCAGCCATTCCATGACCACTCCAGCACTCAGGGCACTCCCTTCCAGGACAAAAACTGGCTCACCCTGGTCCAGTGTCGCCAGGGTCACCAGGAATCCCCGAGGCACATCCGGTCTTTTCGCCCCACAATTCATCATCACAAAACATCCCGTACCATAGGTATTCTTGGTGTCTCTTTCCTGGAAGCAACCCTGCCCAAGAAAGGAAGCTTGCTGATCTCCCAGAATCACGTACAGTGGTACCTTTTTGTTTTTCAGAAAAATCTTTCCGAACTCTTGAAAAGAGGGGCCGGGAAGCGGGAAAAATATTTTTTGTAACCCGAATTCCCGAATAATTTCTTTATCCCAGGCAAGCTTCTGAAGGTTGAAAACGAGCGTTCGTGAGGCATTGGTATAATCAGTGATATATGATTGTCCACCAGTCAACTTCCAGACAAGATAACTGTCGAGAGTTCCAAAGTGGAGGGGACCAGGGTATGATCCTATCTCACTTAATATCCACACAATTTTACTGAGAGAAAAGTAGGGATCCAAATACAAACCGGTCTTTTCAAAGAGCCACTTCTCTTTTTCCCGGTGGATCTGACACCAATCAGCCGTTCGCCGATCCTGCCACACAATTGCAGGATAGACCGCTTTCCCTTCTCCATCCCACAGAATGGTAGTCTCCCGTTGATTGGCGATTCCCACTCCGGAGAAATCATACTCCAGGGCATCCATTCTTTCTTTCATTTTTTGGAAAAGAGCGTGGGGATCTAGCTCCACCCATCCCTCCCGAGGATAATTCAGATGAACGGAAAAGGAATCCCGATAGACTTTCTGACCACCTTCATCCCAGACGATCAACTTTACGCTGGTGGTCCCCACATCGATGGTGAGAAAAAAATGTCCCACACTTCACCCCCTGGGTAAGAATTCATTCTCCAGAAATAAAAAAGCCTTCCGGAAAAGAATACTCCCGGAAGGCTTTCTCCTAGTCTCCAAACCTTCTGCGTTATAATTATATCATACCTGACCCGTCCCCATAAAAATATGTGAGAACCCCAAAAAGACCCCCATTCCAGTTCCAGACACCAGTAAGGGATAAAAATATCAAGATACACCCCTGACCCCAACCAAATTCCCCACTTTAGAAAAGGGGGAGATTCCTTGAGGATGGTCATTTTAGGATATAGGTTGATGTCTTTCCCAAATCAACAAATCTTTCACCGTTTACAGTTCACCCGTCATTTTCGGGGGTAGATGAAAGGCCATAGATCTCCTGCGGATTCTCATACAATAGTTTTCGAGCTATCCAAAGAGCTTTTTGCTCAGTCAGATATTCTTCTGCCATCTTTTTACTGAGAACTTTGGCGAGACACTGGAGCACCAGGCTCACTTTCCCATAGGCCCATTCCACTGAATAGGCATCGGTGGCAATGGCAATCCATTTATTGATGGGAAGAGATTCCAGCCTCTCGGCAATAAGTTGTTCGATGACCGTCGGAAAAAGAGTATGCCACCAGAAACCCAGTAGGCTCACATTGGGGAGCATGCGAGCAAGAATGGTCAGTTCATGGGCCAGGGGCAGAGCGGCAAACATGAGGCTCATCCGAACCTGAGGAAAGTCCCGGAAAACTGACATCAGGTCGAGAGTTAACTGGTGATTCGTCCAGACATAGGATTCACCATACCGCATGCCCGGTCGGGCCCAGCGGGCTCCCATCACAAATTGGGCGGGACTTTTCACCTGTTGCATGGCCTCTAAGTAGGTATAGAAAAGCCAGGTGAAAAGAACGTTCTTTTCTTCCGGATCTAAATTGTGTCCCAGCAGTTGTTTTTGGTAGGTCGCCTCGATTTTTTCCGGAGATGCCTTAAGAAGAGAAAAAGCGGAACTGATGAACGAGGTGAAATAACGTATTCCCTGATCCGCTTTTGATTGAAAGAAAGCGAACACCACCTCGGCAAAGCTTGCTGCTGTCGCAGGAAGTTGTCCATTTTCCTTCTGGATGAGATCGATAAGCGATTGATCCCGGCTGGGATCAAAGTGGAAGAGATAGAGATCTTCATACAAAGGAGATAGGAAAGAATTCCTGTTAAGACTCTCGGGATCCCAGTGATTTTCACAAATGAGAGAGTGCCGGATACGAGCTTGCTCGAAAACCTTTTTAGGCCATTCGGGATCTTTTTCTTTTTCCTTGATGGTTTCCTGGATGTCTTTCCAGTTCCCATAATGAATTTCCCCTTCGGGAACATGGTAG
>JAPLGF010000221.1 GCA_026390275.1 Candidatus Atribacteria bacterium | reverse complement strand
ATCGCACCGATGTAGACAAAATCAACTTCTCCCTTATCCTGGTACGCTTTTAGACGGGCCACCATGGCGGAAAAATCGGTAAGACTGGTTTCAAAATAATCTTGATAGGCCACTGCTCCCCCATAATGCTTGAGGGCATCGGCAAAATACGCCGTTACAGCGACACTGTAATCCACTGCGGTATCGATCCAGAGAGCCCCTTTCTTTAGACCCTTGTCTTTCGCCGCATATTCGGCAATCGCCGCCGCCTGGACATTATCACCAAAGCACGCCAGCCACGCACCGGTCCGTTCCGGAATCCGGGGATGGGTCGCTCCCGGAGTAATAAAAGGGATCCCATATTCCCGTGCCAGCGGAGCAGCAATATTCACCCAGTGGGTATCACCATATCCCAACAAGGCAACCACTTTTTCTATTTCCACCAAACGAATGACCGCCGCCACTGTCTCACCTTCATCAGCTTTGGTATCCACCACTTTTAATTCAATCTGACGACCGAGCACCCCACCGGCCTTGTTAATCTGATCAGCCGCTAACTTAATTCCGTTTGCACTGGGTATATCGATGGAAGCCCAGGGACCAGTCAATCCCATAACCACTCCCACCTTGATTGGTTCCTGAGCAAAAGCCCCGCTCCCCGCCAAAACAAAAACCAGGCATAGAACCATCAGCAATAATTTTCTCATACCTATCCCTCCTTCAAACCATATTTCTCTTATTTATACAATCCCCATGGTGATTCGTCAATACAAAAGAACTGGAAGAAGGAGAAGACTTGCTCTCCACTTGGTATCAATGGCGGAGAGGGTGGGATTCGAACCCACGAGACAGTTCATCGCTGCCTACTCGATTTCGAGTCGAGCGCCTTCGGCCAGCTCGGCCACCTCTCCGTTTTCTACCCTGAAAATAGGTTGTGGTGCCGAAAACGGTCATGGTTATCTCTTTATTTTAAAATATTCCCGGAGGATCTGGCGACATCTTTCTTCACAAATTCCTCCTTCAATCTCGACGATGTGGTTAAAGAGCTTCTCGCTGAACACATCAATGACGCTTCCCGCTGCCCCTGCTTTCGGATCTTGTGCCCCGTAACATACCTTCTTCAAGCGAGCCTGGAGAATAGCTCCGGCACACATCAGGCAGGGCTCGAGGGTGACATAGAGAACACATCCTTCCAGTCTCCAGCTCCCCAAATGTCTGCAGGCTTCCCGGATAGCTTCCATTTCAGCATGGGCGGTGACATCCTGTTTTTTTTCCCGGCGATTGTGTCCGAGTGCAATCACGTAATCCCCCTGCATAATGCAGGCACCGACGGGTACTTCATCTTCTTCCCGGGCCCGAAGAGCTTCTCCCAGGGCTTTTTCCATACCTGCGGATTCGCTTTGTTCCATTATCATTTACCAGGATTCGCCCCACCAGGTTTGTACGCTTATGATACCAATTTATTCATTAAAAAACCAACCGACCGATGAATGGGAGAGGGTAAAAAATAGAACGAAAAAGAAGGCAAAAAATGGGGGAAATGAAACCGAAACACCCCCCAGATTGAGGGGGGTTATGGTATTATCGATTCCTTCTCTTGGTTTCCTGGTGTTTTTTGAGATCGGTGATCTTTTCCTGGCTCAGCTTAAGAAACTTAGTCATCTTCTGTTCAAAAGATACTTTGCTTCGCTCTAACTTTTCCTGATACTCCTCGTCTTCGTTGAGACGCTTGATGGACAAATCGATCTTGCCATCTTCCGAGATGTGAATGACCTTGACCTTCACTGGATCGTTGATTTTTAAGTAATCATTGACATCTTTAACAAACTGGTTGGAAATCTCCGAGATGTGAATGAGCCCCTTTTTCCCATCCGGTAGTTCTACAAAAGCCCCAAACTTGGTGATACCAACGACCACGCCTTCAACGATGCTATCGACTTCTATCATCGGGTGATCATTAATCCTCCTTCTTCCTGGATCTCATTATTCAGTATGGAACCGTCACACATCGATGCCAGTAAAGCATGAAAAACGTCATTATCCTAAAAAACACTTGCCGAAAAACGAAAATATTATACAAATCGGCTTATAGAGTGTCAAGGAGTATCTTTATCTATGACCTTCACCACAATCTCACCGGGCTTCGCCAGATTGAGTTTATCGCGCGCTAATTTCTCGATATACCAGTCCTGATTGAGAAGTCGCTTTTCTTTTTCTAATGCCTCGATTTTCTCGATCAATGTCTGCTGTTCCCCTTCTAACTTGTTCTGTTCGCGGGAAATGCCGTAATAATCAACCAGTTTTTCGGTAAAACTTGAACACCAAAAAAGAAGAATGAAGGCAAAAAAAAGGGAAAACAAAATCCGATTCCAGCAAAACCCTGGTCGCGATTCCAGACGACATACTTGGTCCTCATCCCTCTCTTTTTTTTGTTTCCACCAGAAAATCCTCATATTTCTTACCCCGAAATGAACCCGTGAACAGTCAACGGTAAACTATAACGGCGAAAGACTGGTTGATTGGGGAATGATACTCCCCACCTTTATCCCCTCTCCCCGTTTTGTTGAGAGAGAGGGTGAGGGGGTTTTATGCTTCCGATGGTGACTTGATCGGCATGGTCATCCAGGAAAATATCAATATCCCTGTACTTTAAAAACACTGCGACCACCAAAATGAGCCACATCTTTCAGTTGTTCTTCGATTCGTAACAACTGGTTGTACTTGGCAATCCGTTCCGTTCGGCAGAGCGAACCGGTCTTAATCTGCCCGGTATTGCATCCCACCACCAGGTCAGAAATGGTGGTATCCTCGGTCTCACCGGATCGATGGGAAACGACTGCCGTGTAGCCGGCTTTCTTGGCCACTTCGATGGTTTCCAGGGTTTCAGTCAGCGTCCCGATCTGGTTGAGCTTGATGAGAATGGAGTTACAGCATTTCTCCTTGA
>JAPLGF010000234.1 GCA_026390275.1 Candidatus Atribacteria bacterium | reverse complement strand
ATCTCCTGCTGTTTTTTCTCCCAGTTCACCATCTCCAGCGAAAGTTTTTCTTCCGCCGCCTGGAGTTTCTGACGATCCCGGATTCGTCGCTGGAGATCCACGAGCTCCTCTTCCCCCTGAGTGAGGTCTTCATCCATCTTTTCTACCGTCTCTTCTACTCTCGCGAGTTCTTCTCCCACACTTTCTTTCTCGTTATCGATTTCTTTCTTTCGTTTCAGCAACAGTTCCACCCGGTCGGTACGTTTCTTTTTCTCACGGGCCAGGTCATCGGAACGAAGTTTCAACCCGTCAAGCTCGCTCTTCTTTTGTATGAGTTGTTTCTCTATACTTTTCTGGCATGAAAAAAAGGTCTGGATAGACTGTTCATCCCGCACCAGAGAGGATTTCAGAAGATTGATTTTTTTTCCAAAACTCTGATAAAAAGTCCCCCCTCGCCCTTTGACCACCATCTTCCGGGGGAAGATGAGGGCTCCGTCCCGTCGGTAGACCAGATGCCCGTCTGGACTGATGAAATTGACCTCCGGTAGGGAGGAAGACAGAAACAAATCGAGTATTTTTTCCCGGGAACAAAACTCCCAATAAAAGGAAGGTGGTATACAAATGTCCCATAAATAACCACTTCCCGACCCGGAAAGAGTGTCATCACGACTATGGGATTGATTTTCAGACTGAAAAAGCCGTTGTCCCCGAAAAAGCCAGGTGAGCGCATAGAGAGCTTTCCCAGGCCACCCCATCCGAAGGAGTTGTTTCATGATTTGGACAATGTCGTCGTCCACCTGTCCTTCCTGATCATAGGTGGCCAGTTTCTGTTGAGCCGCCTGAAGAAGGCTTTTCTTCCGGTTTATTTTTTTCTGGAGAACCTGTTCCTGCCCCAGGAGTTGATCCAAATCGGTTTGAAAACCCCCCATGGACTTTTCGGCTCCTTCGATGCGGGTGGTCACCGATTGAGCTGTACTATCGATTCCTACAATTTCTTTCCGGAGAGTACCGATTTCGGATCCAATATATTCCGAGGAGGTTTCGATACGGGAGAGTTCCTGCTGGCAGGAATTTTTTTGTTCATTCAGCGAATTCTTTTGCAGACGGATCTCTCCCAACCGTCGTTGTATCTCATGTTCGCTCTTTTCCATCTGTCCGGGATTTTCCTGGAAGAGGGGATGCCCCTGAAGGCCAGTCCATTTTTTCTCCAAAAGGGTCTTTCCCCGGACCATCTCCGCCGAAAGACACCGGGCAGATTGCTTTTTGATCACCCGTTGCCGTGATTCGGTAAGAAAAAAATAGAGGTCCTGCTCCATCTTTCTTCGTTCTTCACGGTTTTGTTGCTGAAAGGCACGAAAACGTTCCTGTTCGTGCTTTTTGGAAGCCATGACTTCCTCGCCATTCCGAAGCAGCTGTTCGAAGACTTCGCATTCACTTTCTAAAGCGGTCATCAGTCTGGACAGGTTCATCTGTTCTTCCTGGAGAAGATGGATTTTATTCTCCCGGAACGCGATGGACCACTCGAGATACCCTTTTCGGAGAGCATGGAGCTCCCGCTCGGCAGCGAGATATTGTTTTTCTTCCCGAGCCAGTCCTTCTACCCGTCCGATCTGGAGCGCGAGCTCGTTGCCCCGCTCTTTCATCCGCTCCATTTTTTCCCGCACTCTCGTTAAAGATGAACGGAGCAGAGTGAGTCTTTCACGCTGTCCGGCAGTTCCACTGGCCATTTCAAACAGGAGATATTTTTCACCGGGACGAAAATCAAACAGGGTCTGCAGCCGTTGGTTATCCACCACCGTTACTCCCACACTATCCACCGGAAAACGATGCCCATTCAAAGCTTCTTTTAAATCCCGGAGACGAATGCGCGATTGATTAAAAAAATATTCCGACTCTCCGGAAGCGAACATCCGGCGCCCAATGGAACAGTCAAGGCCTGCTTCTTCTTCCCAGTGGGTCTCGATGGCTGCCATGCCCAATGGCCGGGAACCGGCAGCTCCATGGAAAATCACTTCCCGATTCTGAGAAACCCTGACTTCCCGGAAGTTATCACCCAACACCCAGCGGAGAGCATCGATGATATTGCTTTTTCCGGAACCATTCGGTCCGACGATGACATTCAAACCGGGGACAAAATCGATGGAAATCTGGTGGGCAAATGATTTAAAACCATGAACATGTAAAAACTTTAAATACATAGAATATCACTGACACCGCTTTTTTCGTCCATCACCTTTTCCCATGCTTTTCGGGCCGCTTCCTGTTCTGCTTTCTTCTTGTTCTTTCCCTCCCCCACCGCCAAGACCTGATCATTGATCTTAACGGCTATCCGGTACATTTTCCGGTCACTCGTCTCCCGAACAGTTTCATAAACCGGAAGACATTCGACCCGCTTCAAAGACCAGGTCTGCAAAAGACTCTTATAGTTCACCGAGAGAAAAACCAGTTCCAAACCTCCATCCACACAGAAGATGTGACGGAGAACCTCTTTCGTGAGATCGCATGAATCGGAATCAACAAATATAGCCCCCACCAGTGCTTCCAACGCACTGGCAAGAATAGAACCTTTTTCCCGTCCCCCGGTTCTTTCCTCTCCCCGGCCGAGAACAATAAACTTGTCCAATTCTATTTTTCGGGCAATCTGGGCCAGGCACTCCTCGCTGGCCCACTTGGATTTCATGGCCGAAAGCCAGCTGCGGGGTTTATCGTAAGTAGAAAGAAGGTAGTCGGCAAGATAAAAGCCGACTACCGTATCACCCAACCATTCAAATTTATCGTTACAACATCCTTCTTTGCCCTCGAGAGCCGACTTATGCCGCAAAGCCGTTTTTAAACATTCCCGGTTACGAAAAGAATATCCGATTCTTCCTTCAAGTTCCGATAAATCTGCATCACGAAAAGGCATTTTCGGTTAGGTCACACATTGAGTTTAGAATCGATGTACTCAACCGCTTCCTGGACTGAGGTGATTTTTTCCGCATCTTCGTCCGGGATTTCGATATCGAATTCCTCTTCGAACGCCATGATGAGCTCTACGATGTCCAGCGAATCGGCACCAAGATCATCAATAAAGGATGCATCTGCAGCAACGTCTTCATCATCAATTCCCAGTTGATCGACTATGATCTCTTTGACTTTGGAAAAAACATCCATCGCCTGCACCTCCCAACAGTATGTTTAAAACTAAATCATCAACATGCCACCGTTTACATGAAATGTCTGACCAGTAATATATCCGGCAGCTTGTGATGCAAGAAAAGCCACCATTTCGCTCACATCTTCCGGTTGACCCAGTCGCCCCACCGGGATTTGCACCAACCACCCTTTTCTGACCTCTTCAGGAAGAACGCGGGTCATCTCCGTATCAATGAATCCGGGTGCAATAGCGTTGACGGTGATCCCCCGGGAAGCAAACTCCCGGGCAAGAGATTTGGTAAAACCAAGGAGAGCGGCTTTGGCGGTCGAATAATTCACCTGACTGGTATTTCCAGTAACGCCAACCACCGAGGAAATATTGATGATCCGACCATACCTCCTTTTTAACATTGGTTTTATGACGCTTTTGGTGCAATTGTATGACCCCTGGAGACAAACATCAAGCACGCGAGTCCAGTCTTCATCTTTCAGCCAGATAAAATTGGCATCGCGCGTGATCCCAGCATTGTTCACCAGAATATCAATCCGTCCCCAGCTCTCGAGCACCTTCTCCACCAATGTTTCGATTTCCGGTCGCTGTGTGACATCGGCAATA
>JAPLGF010000298.1 GCA_026390275.1 Candidatus Atribacteria bacterium | reverse complement strand
TCTCCCTTCTGATCTGATTGTGTCCAATCAAAAGGGTAGATTATTTGAGGGGTGCTGGCAATGATTCTTTTGTTTTTCAGCCGGCAAACTGCTGTACTTTTAACTTGCCATTTGCTGTATTATTATTTTGCCATATACAATTTGGGTCATATGTTCGAGGGGAAGCCACCGATAAAAGTGATTTGGATATACTGGTAGATTTTAAAAAGCCGATCAGTCTTTTTACTTTTCTTGATCTCGAGGAATATTTAGAGAGTTGTTTGGGAATCAAGGTTGATTTGGTTTCCAAAAAAGCACTGCGACCAGGCATTGGCAAATACATTATTGAAGAGGCCATCTCGCTTTGAAAAAGAATTTTTACGAATACCTTCTTGATATTTCCAATCCATCCACGAGATCGAAGATTTCATTTTGGAAATAAATTATGAAATGTTTTGCCGGGACAAAAAAACCATTAATGCTGTTATTCGAAGTCTTGAAATCATTGGCGAAGCAACAAAAAAGATTCCTCAAGAATTCAGAAATCAATATCCTGATATTCCCTGGAAAAAAATGACTGGTATGAGAGACAAGCTTATTCACGATTATTTTGGAGTAGATTTAGAAATGATTTGGCTTGTAATTACTGAAAATCTTCCATATTTAGAACCCAATATTAAACAATTAGTTGAAATCACTAAGAAATTAAGAAAAGATCTTAATTGATAAAAATATATTTCTTTGGTTACCCAAGAAAGGTGGACGTGATGATAATGATCCGCAAACAATGGTGGTCACTGGCATTGGTAGCTTTGGTTTGTTTGGGGATGAGTGGATTAGTATTGGGAAATGAAAAGATGAATTCAGGATCTACACCCACTCTCCTCCCCTGGGAAGAGGTGTTCACCACCAAAGAAGGGACCACGGATCTGCGCTTCCCGGTGGTACAGGGAATGAATGATAAAGATATCGAGCAACGGATCAACTCTGAGATCGCCACCATGGTGGAAGAGTTCCGGGAGCCGTCGGAACTGCGAAATCATTCGTACCACCAGGTGTATGGATTGGTTCTCGATATCGTAAATGGGAAGGTTCTGGACATCCCGGACCTGGTGGGAGCCCGAATTGATATTTTGGATGTTCTGAACCGGTTGATTCAAAAAAAAGCAAGTGATACCGGACTCTTAGCAAAAACCAAGGTACCACTGCTGACTGTAAACATGATCCAAATCCGTTATCCGTATTACCTCACTGATCATGGCCTGGTCATCTACTTTCCCGGATATGCCACATCTGCCGGAACTCCCATTGAAATCGAGCTCTCTTATCTTGAGTTACAGGGTTTGATCCGATTCAAAAAGAGTCCGGATGAAGCCCTCTGGAAGCATGACCTCCCGTTGCCGACAATGCGACCGGAGGGAAGACCGATTATGAAGGAATTTACATCCCTGTTACTGAAGAAAAACGTGAGCGGAAAAGAAGTTATTCGTTTCATCGAAAAGAATACCCTCCAGGTGTCAATAGAAAGTTCAACAGATATGGTTTTGTTCCTGGAAGAGGTTCTGCAGAAAAATCTCTCCCGCGAGCAGGATAAGTTTTCCCCCGATTCAGTGCAGGAAAAGATTATTCGGTCACTAGGTATGGTGAGTGACCATGAACTGGTCAATGCTATTGATTCTCTGGCTGACCCCCACCTGAAAATGCTCTTCCGGTATACCTTTGAAAATGGTTACCGAATCGTCGTCGAAGAGGGATTTCGTTACCCTATCATCGATTATCTCCGTTTCAAAAAATTTCCCGCCACTCCGGATATCCGTGCCTACATCGACATCATGGCCTCGGAATCGGAACAGATGAGGGAAGGTGATGCCGCTCTCCTCATTACCTGGGATAAGCTTCTTCTCCGTGCTCTTCGGAGTGAGCTCTATCTCAGGCAATTCCCCCTCTCTCCCCGTCGCGCAGCGGTAAAAGAGCTCTTTCTTGACTACCTTAGAGTTCTTCTTCCCGTCCTGAAACGAAACAAATGGCTTCTTACCAATGAAGCAGAGAAAATCCGGAATGAGCTGTTTGATAAGCTAGGAAAAAGTACTTTTTTGGAAATACCGTGAAAAATGAAATGTGAAAAGCATTCATGCCCGTTCCTGGCATCACCAGAATAATGATAATCTTGTTTTTTTGTTTATTGGTTCATTTCCTTAAACTATTCACGACTCACGATTCACGGTCCTTACACGACTCACGGTCTTTACCAGTTCCACAATTCCACAGTTCCACATCTTTACACGATTCACGATTCACGATTCACGGTCCTTACACTATTCACTGTCTTTTCGGGGTCGAGAGATCTTTCTGGACCTTCGCTTCACACTGTTTCAGGAAAACCAGACCCTTTTGGGCCACATCATTCGGCTCAGCGATTTTTCGCCAGATAGCAACTTGTTTACCGAATTCCTGTAGCATAATGTCGGGGGTAAAATTTTCAATGGTGAGCCAGCCCTGATAGCCGACTTCGAAGAGAGCCCGGAAAAAATCCTCCCATTCGATGTGCCCGGTTCCGGGAATACCGCGGTGACTTTCACAGCAATGGATATACCCCAACTTGTTTCCTGCTGTGAGAATTGCTTCGTCGAGAGAATTTTCTTCGATATTCATCTGAAAGGTATCAAGATGAATCTTGATGTAATCGCTTCCGATTTCATCCACCAGTTTTCGCGCTTCCTGCGCCGTGTTAAGAAAATAGGACTCAAAGCGATTTACCGGTTCAATTGCCAGCACCACACCACACTTCCTGGCATATTCTGCCGCTTCCCACAATCCTTGCTTACAATGGTCCCATTCCTCCTCTGTCCGAGCTTTCCCGGTAAATTCACCCCAGGGTGCATAAAGCACTCCCGACAGGATTTCACTTCCCAGTTCTGCCGCGATATCCAGACACTTTTTCAATCGATCCATCCCCTTCTTCCGGATGGTTGAATCCGGACTGATAATATTGTGCTGCGAATCGAGTCCGGTTGATGAAAGACACTGGATCCCCACTTTTTTACTCTCTACCTTTAATTCCGGGATGGGTCCCGATGTAATGAACGATTCGTTCATGGAAATTTCGATACCTTCAAAACCCATTGCTTTTGCTTTTTCCAGAAGGTATAGCTCATTCCTGGTAAAATTCGTCACCCAGATAAATGCAAAAACTCCATATTTCACGTGTGATTCCTCCTCCTCAGTCTTATAAAGAACTTTTAATTTGCTGGAGGTGATTGCTGATTCCTTGAAGCCGCTTCATTAATTTCTCATTCATTACCTTTCACCGCCCAACTCCTTCATGATACCATCGAGTCCGGTCAGAATCCCTTCCCTTTCAATTCCGGACGAATTCTAAACGCTCAGATTAACTCACTTCATCCAATAAAGGAGAGGCACCTCTTTTCGGTCTCCCTGGGGGATAGGTTCCTGTGGGTAACCCAGGATGATGGGAGCAACGAGTTGGTGGTTTTCTGGGAGATGGAATTCTTCCTTAAACTCGGGAGAATTACAGATTCCGTAGGAAAAGCCAATCCAGCAACTCCCGATGCCCCGATCCCAGGCGGAGAGCATGAGGTTGAGCGCGGCCATACTGCAATCGGTGGTCGAGGTAAAGAGATTTTTATCCCCATAGATGAGCACCAGAACTGGAGCGTGGTAAAAAATACTGGTCTCCGGATCAGAAAAATACGACCGATATCTTTCCAGAATGGGCATACGATCCAAACTGGAAAGCAAAAAATCCTTACACCGATCTGAAAGGCTTTTCAAGTATTCTTGGTTTTCAATCACCACAAAAGACCAGGGCTGGCTGTTCATACCGCTGGGGGCCCAAATGGCCATCCCCAATAATTCTTTCACCACATCCTCTGGCATAGGATCAGGCTTATAATTTCGGATACTCCTCCGGGTTTTGATAGCGGTGATCAGTTCCACTTTATTCCTCCCTCCATTTTCACCATGACTTAAAATCTCACTTCAGGATAATGCGATTTGATGAAGGATACAAGGTAAATCGGGTACAATAGGGAATGAAGAGAGGGATAAGTTGTTTACCGATCAGTCATCAGATCCATTGATGAAATAAGAACGACTCGACAAAAGTGAAAAAATGTGAGAAAAAAGGATATAAAAAGAAATAATTAATAAAAGGAGTATGAGAATATGGAAATGGAGCCGACAGAGAAGATTGAGAAAGGCAACACCCTTTCATTGAATGACCCCATCATGAAAAACCTGGCAAAAAATTGGACCGCATTTAACAAGGACGTTCAGAAGCTGGACATCCAGGGAATGGAGAAATCAATCACCAATCTCGAAACCGGAATGGATCAAGTGAAAAGGAACTGGGATGATTATCATGAACTGTTCCTTCAAAAAAAAACCTCCTCAGAAGAGTACGTCCACAGTCAGGAATACATCAATGAACTGGAAGAGTCATTAAAACAAACCGGGATCCCTTTCTCCGGTACTTTTCCCCAATATACCATGGTTCCCTTCCAGCTCTCTATTTCGCTGGACCGTTTGGAAATTGAAATGTCCATTGGACGCAAAAAGGAGAAAACCACCATTCTCCGCCCAGAAGAACTTGCCAGATGGGTTTTGACCCAATTCAAAAAAGTCACCGGGAAAAAATTCGATGATGTCTCATTCATGAGGGACCTGATCGCCGCGTATAGCATCATGAACAAAATATCATTTCGGAAACCGAGTGTGGATTGGGGTAAAGCAGTGTCACTCAAAGAAATGTACGATGTGCGCCAATGGTGGAAGCAAGGTAAAAATCCTGGTAGGTAAAGCCGGTTCCGGAAAAACCCACCTCCTCAGACACATTGAATATCAGGCAAGAAAAATGGGGTATGTGTCGGTCATTTTTTCCGCTCGAATGATGGAAAAAGGGTTGAACGATATCGTCAATTTTTATAAAGAGATCGTCCGACGCATTGATTTTTTTCAAATTATCAAGGGCTTAGCTCTAAAAATTGCAAAAGAATTAGGATATGGAATTGATCACTATGACGGAGAAGAACGTCTCCTCCCCTTGATTATCGAAGGAGAAAGTTCTTCTCAGGACAACGCCAAAAGGATTATCCGTAAGGCAGTGGGTGAATTCATCAAAAAATCCAACCTCAGTCCTTCTTTCGCTGTCCTGGTCATAAATGTACTCTATGAGCGCTTAATCGGCGGGGAAAACAAGGGAACCGACATTGCTTTGAAGTGGCTGTCGGGTGAAAAACTGGAACGGAGTGAACGTCAGTCCAGCAATCTGTTTGAGTTCCTGCAAAAATCCAACGCCCGTTACTGGCTCAATTCTCTCATTCGCCTCCTCTTGCTTTCCGGGCAGAAGGGACTGGTGGTACTTATAGATGAGATCGAAGTGTTGACTGAACGTGATGAACTCTCCAAAAATTATAGGTATACCCGGAATGCCACTGGGGATGCATACGAAATCTTTCGTCAGATCATCGACGATGTGGAACTCCTGGAGGGTTTCCTGTTGATCCTTGCCGGTCGCTGGAACATCGTTGACGATGAATCCCGGGGTTTTCAAAGTTATAGAGCACTGTGGATGAGACTCCAGACCGGTCTGAAACCATCAGAAAAATTCAATCCCTATGCGGATATTGTGAACCTTGACACCATGTTTCAAACCCTGGGGGAAGATTTTCTCCAAAAACTTTCCAAACACTTGATTGATATACTCCAAAAGATGGGGTATGCCCGAAAATACCGGGAAATACCGGATCTCAGTGTTTATAGCCCTTTACGGGCGACAGTCATTGAAAACGCAATGATGATTGAATAAAAGGAGGAGAAAAACATGTCTGTTGATGATATTGAGAAGAAACAACGTGATGCCATTTTTATTATCGAGTCGCTCCGGGCTGGCGTTCCCACTCGTCTCGCCACCCGAGAACTTCCGGACCTTCGCAAAAACATCACCGATACAATTCGAATGGATTTAGACAGTTTTTCCCCCGATCATATTCCAGAGGGGCGAATCGTCTGGGGAGATTATGGACAGGGGAAGACTCATGTCCTTACTGCTGCCGAACATGTCGCTCTCGATAGTCACTTTGCTGTGAGCCGGGTGTCCCTGAGCCGGGAAGTCTCCTGTCATATCCTGTTCAATTTCTATAAACGCGTCGCTCCGATTGTTAAAACCCCCAACACCCATTTTACCGGTATTCAGACCTACCTGAACAAGAAAAAAGGATCAGAAATCACTACGAGTGTAATCACCGAACCTGGTCGTTACATTCACCCCCTGCCCGTCATCATCCTGGAAGATTATTTCTACACCGATGGGGAGGAGCAAGATAAGCTTTATGCCGATCTCATGGGAATTCGAATCCCCCGGGCAGAGTTGAAACGGATCCATCGTGCTTCCCGGAAAATGGATCTTCCCAAACATGATTTTTTTCGCCACACCGAACATACCTCGGCGTATTTCGGTGTTTTAGCCGATGCCATTCAATTCTGTGGGTTTAAAGGATGGGTCATCCTGATCGATGAAGTGGAGCTCATCGGACGTCTCGGAAAAGTTTCCCGGATGAAAGCCTGTCGAAACCTTAACTGGTTATTGAACTGGAATAAAAAAATGAATTACCCCATTTATACCATTATTGCCGCTGCGAGTAATCTCCAGGTTGACCTCTGGTACGGAGTGGAAAATGGGGATCCGGTGATTATGCCCCTCTTAGCCAAGGAACGAATCGGGACGGAGGCAGCCAGTGAAATGTCCCAATTCTTTGAAAAAGCAACCGGAAAATCCACTCTCCAGGTCGAACCTCCTGATGAAATAGAACTCATTCAACTTCTCAATAAAATCGTCTCCCTCCATGGGATGGCCTATCAATGGACCCCGGAATTCAACACGACAGCCCTCCTTCACCAGTTAGGTTCTGAAACCGTCCGTACCTACATTCGTGCCACCCTGGAAGCCTTAGATTTGAAGATGCTCTACAACGAAGATATTAAACCAGAAGCCGCTCCAGTTACCGAGCTCAAGCTTGTGGAAAATGAAAGCTTTTTCAGCCCTGAGGAACAGTGATTTTAGTGAATTGTGAATAGTGAATATCGTACCGGAAATACACCCTTCTCAACGAAGAGGAGACCCACAAGAAATCCAGAGAAAATACCTTCTCGGGAGGAAGAGAATGGAAGAGGAAAACAATCAGAAAAAACACAAAATAACCTGAGTACTCTGGGAATGGGGTGCCGATCCAGTGTGGAGAATCTATCTGTTTATTGGAGTTCTCGGCACCATAATTGGGCTCATCGTGGAAATGACTCGAACGGTGAAGGATTATATTACCCCTCCGTAATGATGAATCGTGAACTGGTTGTTGAAGTGTTGATTTGGAAAAAGAACCTCATCATCGATATTCCCTCTCCCCGTATTGTTGAGGGAGAGGGTGAGGGAGTTTCATCCTTTGCAGATACCAGGAACTGGCATGGTTATCTTTTATCAATTAAGTATCCCCATCATGGTAAACGGCCAGTAGCTAAAGAATGCTCTTCCCAGAATGTTCTTGCGGGGGACAAAGCCCCAGAACCGGCTATCGTAACTCACTCCGCTGTTATCTCCTAATACAAAGTAGGAATCGGGGGGAACGGTGAGTTCCTGAGTCCCGAATTGTCCATCCGGAAAATAAGTCCTTTCAAATTTCGTTCCGCTGAGTGATTGACCGTTGATAAAAACTCTTCCGTCAGAAAGTTTCAATTGATCTCCTGGTAAACCGATCAGACGCTTGACCAACCTCTCCCCTTCCTGTCCCCCTTCCACCCCGGTGGGTTTTTGAAAGACAATGATATCACCTCTCTGCGGATCGGTAAAGCGGTAAAGGAATTTTGCCACCATGATTCTTTGACCAGGAATCAACGTGGGGACCATCGACGTCGAGGGGATATAAAAACTTTGAACGACAAAGGTAATGATCAAAAAGGCCAGAATCAGAGACCAGGCAATGGTTTTTACCCATTCCATAACACCATTCTTGGATTGGATTTCTTTCTTCAACGCCGATTTTTTGAGAACAGACTCTTTCTGCATCAATCAGACCTCCCAACACCAATCAATCCTCTTCTATCTACCAAATAGCGAGTAAAAAGTTCAAATGAATGTACCCTTTCCCATTGGGGAAAAAAGCACTCCTGGAATGCCATGACTATCTATTTCTATTGACAGAGGACGTGATAGGTTTGGGGTTGTCTATCGCGGAGAACCGGAATGAGTTCCCGGAGTTCATCTCCTCTTCGAAGATCGATATCGGCGGTGATGAGACCTTCCTTCATGATCTCTGCCGAAGCAATTATCTGTCCATCGGGATTGACGATAATACTGGCTCCATGTGATTGGTGGAAATCCATTTCAAAAATCTCATCCGCACCA
>JAPLGF010000050.1 GCA_026390275.1 Candidatus Atribacteria bacterium | reverse complement strand
TGTTCCCCAAACTGGCGGCGAACGTGAGCTGGACAGCCGCTGTAGAAAATGTCCGGATTTGTACCCAGGAAGTGAAAAATTCCAAATACACCAAAGAGCATGGCTTCGGTTGGGCAGCTACCGATCTATGGGCGAAAGTAGAAGAAGAAATGATCAACTCTAAGGGCCTTGATCCTGCGAAAAAAGTGGATGTCAACACCTTTATTACCAATCAATTCATCGAAAGTGCAAATAAGTTTGATCACGACGCAATTGTCAAGCAAGCCAACGAATACCAATTAAAGAGCCACTGAGGTGATTTTGTTTTGAATGGAGAGCCAGACGTTGCTGTCTGGCTCTCCATTTTTCTGGAAGAATGAACATTCATATCATTATGAAAAAAGGGGGACCGTACATGTTTGACATCTTAACGGTGTCCACCAACACCTATCATACGTTTCATTTAGACCAGGCGATGAATGGCATCAGTAAGGCAGGTTTTCGATATCTGGAACTGTCCTGTGTCAGCGGATGGACAGAACATTTTCCATTCAAAAACTACCCTCCAGCCGATGTCGAGAACCTGCTGAAAAAATGCCAGAACTACGGGCTTACCATCAGCAGTGTCAGTGGTCACTCGGATCTGGCAAAGAAAGAAGGATATGATAACCTGAAAAAAGCCGTCGATCTTGCCCACGAGGTAGGAGCGAAAATCGTCAATACCGGGACGGTAGAGAAAGAAGCCGAGGTGGCGTTCCTTCTCCGCTCTCTTCCGGGGCTCGGCGATTATGCCCAGAAGAAGAATTGTAAGATCGGCCTGGAAATCCACGGTGATGTTCTGAAGAATGGGAAAGCAGCCCGGGAACTCATGGAAAAAGTCGATCACCCCGCCATTGGAATCAATTATGATACCGGAAATGCCATCTTTTACGGTGATACCCGTCCGGAGAAGGATATTCTCGCTTGTCTTACCCGGATCGTGCATATTCACCTCAAGGATAAACGGGGTGGCTATAAGGTCTGGGATTTTCCTGCTCTGGGTGAAGGAACTGTGGATTTTAAAACGATTGTCCAGATTCTTCGAGAGAGGAGTATCAATGTCCCATTGAGTGTGGAGATTGAATATGCTGGTTTATTCGATCACCCAGTTTCGTATGTTGATGAATGCGTGAAAAAATCCTATGATTATTTGAAAAAGTGTCTGGTGTAGGAGGCAAAGCCATGCGAAAAGACGAGTTTGCTTTTTACAATCTCCGGACCGGTGAAAAAGGGAATGACATCAACCTCATCTTCCCCGGATGGAAAGAAGGGGATGAACGAGTTGCTTTTTTCTCGCCCCACGATGACGATGGGATCCTGGGACCGGGATATCTGGTCCAGGCTATTCCATTGTTTGGAGGAGAAGTGCATGTCATCATCTTCTGTAATGGTTCCGGTGGGTACAGTGTGATTGAACAGAAATATATTATCTCGGCCCTTCGTGCCCGCGAGACTGCCCGTGCGTATGCCCATATCGGGGTAAAAGAAGAAAAAATCCACCGTCTTGATTATGATGATTATAGTGTTTACCCATTCATTGGTTATAAACTCCCGGGAGGGGAAGAGGGGACCTTCAAAAAGGTCGTGCCCCTGCTTCGCCAGTTGAAGATCACCCGGGTGGTGGTTCCCAATGGCTACCGGGAACACCTGGATCATACCGCAACGTACATGGTGGGTTCCTTTGACACTCCCCAGGTGGGAGATCCGGTCATGGCGGACTGGGGTGAGACGGAACCGATTCGCTCCATTCTTCAATATGCGGTGTGGAGTGATTTTTCTCCGGAGGATGCCATTGTCAGCCAGGTGGATTCCAGTCTTCGCGCCAATCGGGCAGTAAAGGCTCCCTTGGTGGTGGAAAAGAACATCCTCAAGGCGATGGAGGAATATAAAACCCAGGCCAAGATCGTGTCCGGGCTCATGAAGGCACGAGAAGAGAGACAAATCGGGGAAGAAAAAGTGGCCGAGGTCTATCTCTCGTTCGATCCCCGACCACGGTGTGTCTATAAGAAATACGTGGATCAGATTTCCAAAATTGATGGATAAGGAGGAATGATGGTTTGAAGAAGATTGCCCTTTTAGGATCCGGTTTCATCGCCGGTGTGCATATGGAGGGTTGGAAGCGCATACCGGGAGCGGACGTTGTGGCATTTTATGAGGTGGTCCCGGAAAAGGCCAGGGTCTTTCAAGAGAAGTACTCCCTTCCTTATTATTCCTCTCTTCCCCGTCTCTTAGAAGAGAAAGAAGTTGATATCGTAGATATCTGCCTTCCTACCTTTCTCCACCGGGAATATACCATTCAGGCTGCCAATGCTAAAAAGCATGTTATGTGTGAGAAACCGATGGCATTGACGGTGGATGATGCCGTGGTGATGAAAAACGCCTGCCAGCTCAACGGTGTGGAGCTGATGGTGGGGCACGCCCTTCGTTTCTGGGGCGAATATGTAAAGGCAAAAGAACTGGTTACCCAGGAGGCAGTGGGGAAAGTGCTGACCGTTGGTGCCTATCGTCTGGCGGTTACCCCCGGATGGTCGGTCATTAGCTGGATTCTCCAGCAGAATTTGAGCGGAGGTGCAGCTTTTGACCTTCATATTCACGACCTTGATTTTACCAACTGGATTGCCGGTAAACCGGAGGAAGTCTTTGCCCGGGGAGTTCAATCAACAACTGGGGCTTGGGATCACGTTGTGACCAGTGTCCGTTATGTTGATGGAGCGATTTCCCATGTGGAAGGGGGCTGGATGATGAAGGGGGAATTCCCTTTCACCATGGGATATCGGATCATGGGAACAGCCGGAATCTTGGAATGGGAATTCCGGGCCGGAGTCAACATTGAACAGCGCGGGGCAGCCAGCCCGGTTATTCTCTACCGTGATGGAAAGCCCAGGGAAGAATTCAACGCTCAGGGTGATGATGCGTATTATTTGGAGCTCAAATACTTTTATGAGTGCATTGAATCACATAGACCCATCGAATTAGCCACCGCTGATCATGGTATCACCGCAGTCCGGGTAGCGGCTGCGGCCCGTGAATCCCTGGAAAAGCGAATGGTCGTGAGGATCTGAAAGTAGTGAGTAGACAACCATGCCCGGACCAAACTCCTGACGCCATCAAGGGATAAGAATATTCCCCTCCCCCTACCCTCTCCCTCAGCAAAATGGGAAGAGGGAAAAAAATGAAGGAGGGGGTCTTTCCCAATTTCCCATCTTTTCAACGTATTTTCAGGATAGGAGAGGAGGTACCGAGTGCGGAAAATTCTTTTGGTGGAAGAAGATGTTCTGATCCGGGAGAAGTTTTCCAATCTTCTTCGTGAGGAACGATATTATGTTATTGCCGTGAAAGATCGGAATCTGGCACTCAACTGTTTGGAGCGGGAAGGAATAGATATCATGATTGTCGATGAATCCCTTCTCCAGGAGAACAGTTTTGAGCTGCTTTCCATTTCCCGACAGCGACTCCCGAATCCCAAGGGAATCTATGAATATCTCCCTCGTCCCCTGACTCCATCTCGGATTTCATCTGCGGTAAAACGGGCAGTGGAGCGCATTGTCCTGTGGGAGGAAAACAAGGATCTGAAAAGGCGTATCGATTTTCGTTTTTCCTTTGCCGGAATCACGGGGGTATCGGAAAAAATGCAGCGGCTCTTTTCTCTTATCCTCCAGGTCTCTCAGGTAAAAAGACCGGTTTTACTGGTCGGGGAGCAGGGTACGGGGAAAGAGATGGTGGCCCGAGCCATCCATCAGTATGCCTTTCCCGAAGAAAAGCCCTTTTTCAAAATTCTTTGCAGTAATCTCACCCTGGGGACCTTGAAGGGGGGGACTTTTTATCGCAAAGACGAAAGCGGAAATGTGACCATGCCATCGGAGGGGTTGAAAACCGGAACTGTATATTTTGAGGACATTCACCTTCTTCCATATCCCCTGCAGGCAGAACTGGTCGATTTTTTAGAGGAAAACCGCTTTGGACGTGGAGAAAAGGATATTCACATCGTTGCCTCTTCGGAAGTTCCTCTGGAGGAAGAGGTGAACCGGGGGACGTTCCGGAATGACCTTTTTTATTTTTTAAATGCCGTCAAAATCGAGGTTCCATCTCTCCGGGACCGAAAAGAGGATATTGCCTTTCTGACTGATGTTTTTTTAAAACAAATTTGTGAAGAAACCGGTCGTAAGACCATTAAAATTAGCAAAGAAGCTTTGAAGTTGTTGGTGGAATATAACTGGCCAGGGAATATTACCGAGTTACGCAACACCCTGGAGGGAATGGCTATTCTCTCGGAAGGGGAAGTCATTACTCCCGAGGATATTCCCAGCAACATAAAGAGCGGCATCGCCCATGGAGATCCCATTCATATCACGGTGGGAATGTCGCTGGAGGAAACTGAAAAAGTCCTCATCCGGGAAACATTGAAAGCCAACCGGTATAATAAGAGTAAAACCGCGCGGATTCTTGGTATAGGATTACGTACCCTCTATCGTAAAATCGAGCAATATGATTTAGCAAAAGAAATGATCATTTTACGACCTCATCACTGGGCGTGATCAAACTTTCTTTTTTCTTCCCCTCTGTTGTTTTGACACATCATTTTCCCATATATTTGTCATTATGATCGATAATTTTTGTGATAAGCTGTCATTTTGACAGATATCTGACTTTGATTGACTTTAACCCTTCTTGCAATCCTGGAAAATCAGTTTACAATAATACCAGCAGTTCAAAAAAGAAACAGAGAAAGAGGTGAATGTGGAGTGAAGATTAAACCACTGGGTGATCGAATCCTGGTCCAAAGAGTTGAGGAAGAAGAGGTCAAGAAAGGTGGCATCATTATTCCTGATACCGCAAAAGAAAAACCTCAACAGGGTTCCATCAAAGCAGTTGGAACGGGAAAAGTAGACGATGACGGGAATCGTAGACCTCTTGAGGTCAAGGCAGGAGACAAGGTTCTTTTCGGAAAATACGCTGGAACCGAAGTCAAGATCGACGACGAAGAGTATCTCATTATGCGGGAAGATGACATTTTGGGGATTATCGAGGGTTAGGGGAAGGAGGTAGGCGATCATGGCGAAGCAGATAATATTTCAAGAAGAGGCCAGACAATCAATTTTAAAGGGTGTCAAGATCCTGGCCGAAGCGGTTAAAGTAACACTCGGCCCCAAAGGACGAAATGTGGTCATTGAGAAGAAGTTTGGGACTCCTACCATTACCAAAGACGGAGTCACCGTGGCAAAAGAGATCGAGCTTGCTGATCCGAATGAAAACGTAGGTGCCCAGCTGGTTAAAGAAGTTGCCTCCAAAACCAGCGATGTAGCGGGTGATGGAACCACCACCGCAACTGTTCTGGCAGAAAGCATTTACCGGGATGGTCTGCGAAATGTGGCTGCCGGATCGAACCCCATGTTGATGAAGAGGGGTATCGATAAAGCAGTCGATGCTGTGGTGAAGAAACTGAAAGAGATGAGCAAAGAAGTCGGAGAACACAAGGAAATCGCGCAAGTCGGAACCATTGCCGCCAACAACGATGAATCGATTGGAAACATCATTTCCGATTCCATGGAAAAGGTGGGGAAAGACGGAGTCATCACCGTGGAAGAAGCAAAAGGACTGGAAACGACTTTTGAAGTCGTGGAAGGGTTGCAGTTCGACCGGGGATATCTCTCTCCTTATTTCATCACCGATCCGGATCGGATGGAAGTGGTTTTAGAGAATCCGTACATTCTTATCTTTGAGAAAAAGATCTCGGCGATTAAAGACCTCCTTCCCGTTCTGGAGAAAGTTGTTCAGAAAGGGAGACCACTCCTTATCATTGCTGAAGAAGTAGAAGGGGAAGCCCTTGCTACTCTGGTGGTCAACAAACTGAAAGGTGTAATCAGCGGTGCTGCTGTGAAAGCCCCGGGTTTTGGTGATAGACGGAAAGCCATGCTGGAAGATATCGCCATCATGACCAACGGGCATTTCATCTCGGAAGATCTGGGTATCAAAATGGAAAACCTGACCCTCGGTGATCTCGGTGAAGCCGGAAAAGTGGTCATTGACAAGGAAAATACCACCGTCATCGAAGGAAAGGGGACCAAGGACCAGATCCTGTCCAGACTAAACCAGATCAAGAGACAGATTGAAGATACCACCTCTGATTATGACCGGGAAAAGCTGCAGGAACGACTGGCGAAGATTTCGGGGGGAGTGGCCGTGATCCGAGTTGGGGCGGCGACTGAGGCAGAAATGAAAGAGAAGAAGGCCAGAGTGGAAGATGCTCTCCATGCCACCCGGGCCGCCGTGGAAGAAGGGATCGTACCCGGTGGCGGAGTGGCCCTCATTCGATGTGCTTCAGTTATTGATACCTTGAAACTCACCGGTGATGAAAAAATCGGGGCGGCGATTGTAAAAAAATCGTTGGAAGAACCAGCCCGGATGATCGCTATCAATGCTGGTGAAGAAGGTTCTGTGATTGTCGAAAAAATTAAAATCTCCGATAATCCGAATTTGGGATATAATGCTTTAACCGGTGAGTTCGTTGATATGCTGGAAGCCGGGATCATCGATCCGACGAAAGTTACCCGGGCGGCACTTCAGAATGCAGCCAGTGTGGCTTCCATCATGCTGACCACCGAAGCGGTGGTTAGCGAAATCCCGGAAAAGGAAAAGACTTCTTCTATGATGCCTCCACAGGGAGACATGGGAATGGGTTACTGAGTAATAAAACGCTGTAAAAAATAGCCCGGAATGGGAATAAGATAGCCCGCCGGGCTATTTGAACCAAAAAATGTCATTTGCCGATATCATCAGAGTAATGATGAAACCCGGTTTTTTTTGAAGTAACATCAGACAGTGAAATGGTTGTCTGTTGAGGGTGGTTTTTTTTCTTTTTTTATCTTACGCGGTAGGCTGTTTTTTTTGACCACCGGAAATGTTAAATTGCCGCTGGTCGCGGAGGTGGTAAGAATGCCCATCTATGAATATCAATGCACGGAATGTGGAAAAACATTTGAAGAATTTCAATCATTCAGCGATAAACCGGTTGCTCAATGTCCTTTCTGCAAGGGGCGAGTGAAGAAACTCATCAGCAAAGGAGTCGGTTTAGTTTTTAAGGGGAGCGGTTTTTACTGCACCGATTATAAATCATCTGACAGTTCCGTTTCATCGTCCGACAGTTGCCACAGTTGTCCGACGGGAAGTTGTTCCACCTGTGGAAGCCCTTCCACCCCGAAGAGTACTCCGTCCAGTTCCCATAAACCATAACAGTGAACGTCAAAGGATATCTGATTATTTTTGTTATTCTTATAGGAGTAGCGGTCCTCTGGGGGCTACGGAAAAAGAAACAGGTTTCCGTGGGAGATTTTTGGAACGAGAAAGAAAAAGAGTATGGAGAGAAGAAAATTCTTTCCACCTTTGCCCGTTATTTAGGAGGCCATGCCCGGTATGATTCCATGACGGAGGGCCTCCTTTTTTTGATGTCGAAGAGTCTGTGGTTTGAGAACTTTGAAAAAGGTCCCAGTGTTTTCGGTTTCACTTTCCCCTTTGAAAAAGTTGTCTTTCGCATCCCACTTTCCCGCATTATAAGAATCTCTACCATAAGTGAAAAGGATTTGCTCCAGCGTGGTTTTGCTGGCCATAACCTCAATATGCGCCGGATTAACCGGAAGCCGGAGTATCTGATGGTTCTCTACCTTAACGAATGGGGAAGAGAAAAAGAACTCATTCTGGACAGCATGATCGAGATCACCCAGTGGCATCAGGCTATTGCAGAGGCCAAAAAAAATTATGTTCCCGAAGAAGCGGTGGATACCATGGGGGCTTGTCCGAAATGCGGGAAGAAAATGACCCCGGATTTCAAACTTTGTCCCTACTGCGGTTGCCGGCTTTCTTGAATCCGCTTACCCCCCCAATAGAAAACTGAAATATATCCCCCCTGTATTTTTCCTGTTTTGTTCATCCCTCTGAAGAATCTATTGTTTTTGACGATAAGTAACAAAGTCGTTACAATATGTAATCATGAACAGGCCCGTGATGTTGCCATAGCCAAGGCCAACAGCACCCCGGGGACCGTTCCTACGGACATTAGCTGGTCCAAGCAGACCACTCCTGCATCTATGCCTGGGGGAACGGAGACAGTAAATTATTCTGGAATTTCCAATGGGAACTGGTATATTGAAATCACCTACACCTCAGGAGTATCGTTAGAAAACAGAATTTATAATGTGAAAATTCAGTTTGATGGGATGCCACCGGTATGGCAAGGTACTGTGAATTATTCCGAAACAGTACTTTATTAATTTAATGGTGATAATGCCGCGATGCCTGTTCATCGATCGGTGTGATTAGAGGGGTATCATGGATACCAGGGCAGCCTGAAAATATTTAGAAAGGCTGTCCTTTTTTTTGGAAAGAATTCCCGCCTTTATCGTTAATTTCTCAAAGCGGCTTATTTAAAGGTTTTTTTATCTTTCAAGAAGGAGAAACATGATGGATGGAATGCGCATAGGTCATTTCTCCGATTTTGATAGTCTGACCGGGTGTACGGTTTTTCTTTTTGATAAAAAAAACCGGGCGATAGCATCAGTCCGGGGAGGAGCTCCGGGAAGTCGGGAACTGAATGCCCTTTCTCCCGGACAACTGGTGGAAAACGTGGACGCGGTGGTGTTTACGGGGGGGAGTGCCCTGGGGCTCCGCTCGATGGAGGGAGTGGTGAAGTATCTTCAAGAAAGAGGGAAGGGATATCAAACCCAGGTGACAGTCATACCAATGGTAGCAGGAGCGGTGATCTACGATTTGGAGATCGGTAAATGTGTAGCTCCGCTCCCGGAATGGGGATACCAAGCCTGTGTACAGGCGAATGAACACCCGGAAGAAGGGTCGGTTGGTGCCGGGACCGGAGCTACCGTGGGAAAGGTAGCCGGAATGAAATGGGCCATGAAAAGTGGCTTTGGCACGGGGGATGCCGTACTTCATGGAGGAAGCATTCAGTCGTACGTGGTGACGAATGCCCTGGGGGACATCTATGATCCCGAAAGTGGGGATATTTTGGCTGGTCGGAGGAATCCCCAAGGAAAGATCGTGGGGTTATTACGAGAAACCATGACCAATCACCCTCCTTCCTCTCCCCTTCATACCACTCTCTCGCTGGTGGTCTGCGATTGCTTTTTTCTCCGGGAAGAGCTCCAGATGCTGGCCAGCGTTGTCCATTCTGCTCTGGCAACCTGTATCCGCCCCTATGGGACCCTTTATGATGGGGATGTGGTATTCCTGGTGTCAACGGGCGAGAAGCGATGTCATTATTTTTCGGTGGTACAAGGTATTTACCGCAGCATAGTGGAAGCGGTTCTTCGTTCCATTTCTCTTTCCCGGGGGTATCCTGACATCCCTTCCCGGAGTGATATAATGATTTGAAAAGACCACCAGGTTAGTTCCTCACCCCAGCGGGGGTGAAAAAATAAAAAGGGACACCTCCTACCCCCTTTATGGTGGGGAATAAAAAAAGTTATCTTCTTTGAGAGGGGTGATATTTCGTTCCTGGAAAGGGGCTTTATTTCGATTTAGCTTAATCTTTCACCATTTAGGGGTTACAGTTTATTTAGATAGAAGGTAGGTTATTTCCGTTGACCTTCGGGCAGCGAGAGATGGATAAAGAGTGCTTTATCCGTCTGGTATCTCAACCAGAGAACTGGAACGGAGGAAAAAAATGAAACTCAGTACGAAGAAGATGGTTCTAGCGGGAGTTCTGGGGTCCATTTCTGTCCTGTTGAGCCTTACCCCCATCGGACTCATCCCGGTTCCCAACCTTTCTGGATCTGCTACCACCATCCATATCCCGGCCATTGTGGCTGGAATCATTGGCGGACCGGTAGTGGGAGCTCTGGTGGGTTTGGTTCTGGCTTTTTCTACCATGCATCTCTTTTTTGCCATGGGAATTAACCTGATCGCTTGTTTCCTTCCCCGGATCGGCGTCGGGGTGGTGGCGTATTATGTCTGGGTGCTTTTAAAGAAAGGACCCGGCGCTGTACTGGTGGCAAGTATTGCTGCTACCCTCACCAATACCATGGGGGTCCTCGGTCTCGCGGTTCTTCTGGGAAATTTTTCC
The DNA here is from genome assembly GCA_026390275.1 of Candidatus Atribacteria bacterium. GTDB lineage: Bacteria > Atribacterota > Atribacteria > Atribacterales > Atribacteraceae > JAPLGF01. The sequence continues at coordinate 839 of JAPLGF010000050.1, read as the reverse complement.
TGGCAGCAGGTGGTGCCCATCATGGCGCTGAATGGATCCTTAGAGTTGGTTTTCTCTACCATTATCGTTTTCCCGCTGGTCAAAGGGTTGCAACGACAATTTCCCCAGACTGAATTGTTGAATATGAAAAAAAGGTGGTGACCGGGAAACTCTCATGATACTGACCATTGATGTGGGGAACAGCCATACGACTTTTGGAGTGTTTGATCGGGACAAACTGTTAGCTCACTGGCGCATATCAACCTCCTCCCGCCGCACGTATGATGAATGGGGCTTTATGTTCAAGGGGCTTTTAGCGGAAGAGAACATTCGGAGAGAAGACGTCCGGAAGGCGGTGATTTCTTGCGTTGTTCCACCTGTTCTAAATGTATTAGAAGATCTTTTTGAAAAAAGGTGGAAAATTGAATACTTAGTGGCCGGTCCCGGGGTGAAAACTGGTCTCTCTATTCGGGCAGAAGCAAAGGAAGTGGGAGCCGATCGTATCGTCAACGCCGTAGCGGTAGCGCATCTCTACGGAGGGGATTTGGTCATTGTCGATTTTGGTACCGCCACCACTTTTTGTGCAGTGACTGCCTCTCGAGAGTACCTGGGAGGCGCCATTGCTCCGGGAATAGGCATTTCGGGTGAGGCCCTCTATGAAAAGACGGCGAAACTCCCCCGGATTGATGTGGAGGTCCCGGATCGATGTATTGGACGGAGTACCGTAGAGGCCATGCATGCCGGAATATTCTTCGGATATATCGGTCTCTCTCGGGAGATTATTCAAACCATCAAGAAAGAATTTGCCCCCAATGCCCGGGTGGTCGGAACTGGTGGCTGGGGAAACTTTCTTCATCAGT